>DYIG01000030.1 GCA_020723725.1 Thermaerobacter marianensis
CTGGGATGCCCTGGGGTTTGACGGCAAGGTGGTGTCCTTTGATGAGAATTGTGTCGGTTGCTGGCGTTGCGTGGCCGTGTGTCCCACATACGCCATACGGATTGAGCGCTGGCCCGATATGTTCCGGGAGAATCACAACTGGACTCGCTTCATGATGAACAACGTCAGGAAGCAGGCTGCCTCCGGCGGCAAGCTTCTGACCGGAGCGGGCAATGACAAGCCCTTCACGGTTTACTGGGATAGACTCCTGATTGATGCCTGTCAGGTTACCAACCCGTCTATTGACCCTCTCAGGGAGCCTATGGAGCTCAAGACATACATTGGGGCCAAGCCGGACAGCGTAGATATTCACCGTCTTACCGAACTCATTGAGGAGCGGATTGTGGACGAGGATAGTGACCCTGGCGAAAAGCCGTCAAGCAAGAATGGCAGCATCGATATTCAGGTCTTAGAAGCGTCCCGGGAAACGGAAATACAGATTGAGCTCGGCATGAGTCCACAACTCAAGCTGGAAACCCCGATCATGTTTGCGGCCATGTCCTATGGCGCCATTAGTCTCAACGTGCAGAAGGCTATAGCCCGTGCCGCCAAGGAAACTGGAACCTACTGGAACACTGGCGAGGGTGGTATGCACGCTGACCATCACCCCTATGCCGATCACGCCATTGTTCAGTGTGCCTCCGGGCGGTTTGGCGTCGATACGGAGTACCTTAATCGGTCTGCGGCGGTGGAGATTAAGATTGGCCAGGGCGCCAAACCAGGTATAGGCGGCCACCTCCCGGGTGAAAAGGTAACGGCTGAGATAGCCAGCACCCGTCTCATTCCAGAGGGCTCGGATGCTATTTCTCCAGCGCCTCACCATGACATCTATTCCATTGAAGACCTCCGGCAATTGATCTACGCCCTCAAGGAGGGCACCAGATATACCAAGCCGGTTTTTGTAAAGATCTCGGCTGTGCATAACGTTGCTGCCATAGCCAGCGGTGTTGTCAGGGCCGGTGCTGACGCAGTTGTCATTGACGGTTTCCGGGGAGGCACCGGGGCCGCGCCGACAATGATTCGTGACAATGTCGGTATCCCCATCGAGTTGGCCACCGCAGCGGTGGATTCAAGGCTGCGGAAGGAAGGTATTCGCAACCGCTCCGCGCTTATTGTCAGTGGTTCGATCAGGTGTAGCATGGATGTCGTAAAGGCCGTCGCTCTTGGGGCTGATGCGGTATATATCGGTACGGCGGCCCTCGTTGCGGTGGGTTGCACCATGTGTCAGCAGTGCCATCGCGGCAAGTGCGCCTGGGGTATTACCACCCAGCGCCCTGATCTGGTAAGGCGTGTCGATCCTGATGAGGGCGCAAAGCTTCTTATTAACCTAATCCGTGCCTGGAGCGGGGAGATAAAGGAAACACTGGGCCTGCTGGGGATAAATTCGCTCGATAGCCTGCGTGGAAACAGGGATCGCCTCCGCGCAGTGGATCTCGATCAGGTTGCCATGGATATACTGGGTGTTAAACCCGCCGGGAGGTAAGAGGGGTGTCAGTGGAAGCACGCAGTTCTGAACGCGCCAATTCCTTGACGATTGACGCTACCGGTTACCACTATAAGGATCTCAATGAGGAGGTCCACCGGGCTGCAGCACGCGGTGTCAAGACGATTCAGTTGGATAACGTCAACGGCCAGCGTTACATTTGTGGCGGCCTGAACGCCAATGTTTCAGTCCGGATAAACGGCACCCCTGGGAATGATCTCGGGGTATTCATGGACGGACCAAATATCGATGTCTTTGGGAATGCCCAGGACTGTACTGGCAATACGATGAACTCCGGGCGGATTGTCGTACACGGCAATGCCGGGCAGATAGTTGGACTCTCCATGCGCGGTGGCAGTATATTCATCCGCGGGAGTGTGGGTTACCGTTCGGGCATTCACATGAAGGGTTACAGGGACAAAGTGCCCGTGCTGGTCATCGGCGGCCAGGCTGGCGCTTTCTTAGGGGAATACATGGCCGGAGGGCGCATCTACGTCCTTGGTTTGACGATGCCGGAGTCGTGTCCGTTACCTTCAAATGAGCAAGCCATGGGGGTACGTGTGCCTTCCCGTTGCAGGTCGCTTGTTGGCATGTATACCGGAACCGGTATGCATGGAGGGGCCATCTATGTCCGCGGAGAGGTGGACCCGTTCCTGGTTGGCAAGGAAGTGGCGATTCTCCCGCCCGACGAGGAGGATCTGGCCATTATGAAGGCGGACCTGCGTGAGTATGCCAACTGCTTTGGCCTCAACGCCGACTATATCATGTCGGTTCCTTTCACTAAGCTGATACCCCGCTCGCACAGGCCCTACGGGAAGTTTTACGCCTACTGAGGAGCAGGTGACGAATAGCAGCCTCCACCGGTTTCGGGGGCATGCCGGAGTAACAAAATGCCGCCCCGGCTTCCGAGGATTAGAAGCCGGGGCGGTGCAGGATGGTATTCCGACTTTGCCGCGGTATATTAACGCCATTGAGGTGGCACTTTCATCCCGATGATAAAAATATAATAGAATCCCCATATGGCGAAACCGATGTAGAGTGCGATCAACCATGCGGGTACAGGTGCATGACCTTCACTAGGTACTTCATCATTCTCTTTCGACGTTTCATATAGATTGCCGGAAAAGTCAACCTGGGGTGTTTCCCTAGTATCCGGCTGGATGGGATCAGGTGTGTTAACCGTATTACTCATCAGTCTGGCCCCCTTTATTCCTGTTGGTTTCAAACATCTCCAAGGCGACATTTTCCCCGGAGCGCCCAATGAGCTTGCCCCAGTATATGAAGCTCCAGCCGATGGTAAGGGCTAACAGGAAACCAACCAGTATCATTAGCGAACTTGTAAAGTTGGAATGCATAGGATGCATTCTATTCCGCCCTCCTTGTTATGGTTTCCTGCTCATAATGAATTCTGCCAGGGCCAGCAATTCATCCTCTGGCAGGTGATCGTAGGAAGGCATATTGGAATACGGTACAAATTTTCTAGGGTCTTTCAGGTGCTCGACCTGTCGTTCAACCGAAATACCCCTACTGCCTACCCACATTAAATCCGGACCATTTCTCTGAGTGCCCCAGAGTGCGGGCCACATATATACGTAGTCGCCTGGTTTTGAGACCAGTTCCTTATTCCCGCCCGCCCACAGTTTCACATCCGATTCTGTACGGCGGACCTGCATAGAGTGGCAGTACCAACATCCCTCCCTTTTATATATGGCGAACCCTTTCTCTTCCGTGGCGGACATTGGTCTTGCCCGTGATGAAGGTTTATATAACGATTCATCCATGAGTGGCAGGATCACAGTAAGATTTACACCAATTAAAAGAATGGTCAGCAGGATGCCGCCGATTAGATAAGCCACGTTATCTGATAGCCTGTTCATTATTTTCACCCTCCTTTAGCCAGCGGCCCGGGCTGGGACCTGCGTTGTAGTTTGTTTCTGGGTCTTTGCCGAGCGAAGGGTGTGGTAGAGGTTGTATACCATAACTACCTGGCCGATGATTATCACCGCACCGCTTATTGCCCGGATGATGTTATAGGTCATCAAGGGAGCTATGCTGGAGTAAAAAGAACCGCCATGGACCCACATGGTTCCCTGCATAACACCCGCAAAGCGAAGGGCCATGGTCATGGCGATAACCCCGAGTGCTGTCAGCCAGAAGTGCCAATGAGCCAGGCGCTGGCTGTAAATCATACGGCCGGTAAGGCGAGGCAGGCCCCAGTATATAAAGGCCCAGGCAAAGAATGAGAATGCCCCGAGCACGGGTGTATGCGCATGGCCGACTACCCAGTACGTGAAGTGGATGATATCTTGCATAGTCCTGAGGGCGTGAAGGGGGCCTTCTATACAGGTGATAAAGTAGAAGATAGCGCCCAGGAAGAGGAACTTGCCTGGCACACTGGTTAGGATGCGTCCCCAGCCACCAGCCTGCATGGTTTTATACCAGTTGTAAAGAACGGTCCAAACCGCGAATATCAGGAGAATACCCCCGGCTATCGACACGGATTCCAGCCAGTAAGGGATCGGTCCGAGGATCAAGTGATGAACGCCGATAGGGGGATAACCGATGGCCAGCAGCCAGAAGCCGGCCATGGAAACCCTGTGACCATAAATAGGCTTGCCGGCAACCAGTGGTATAAGGTAATAGGCCACAGCAAGTCCGGCCGGGGTGAATATCATACCTACCGCGTTGTGGATGTAGAAAGATGTTGCTATAGCGTCACTGATACCCTGATAGGCGCCATTGTGCCACGGGTCCCATATTTTATTTCCTATTACATATACCACTGCTCCCCAGAGCAGGCTGGCCATTACATACCACAGGCTGACATACATCTGTTTATCCTTGCGACGGGCGATGGTACCAAAGATGTTAATGGACTGCAGTACAAAGATGACCACGATCAGCATGTCTAGAGACCAAGGGAGTTCGGCATACTCTTTGCCTTGGTTTTCCCCGGCAAGGAGTGCCATTGCGGCCCATACTATGGCGATATTGAACAGCACAAGGGTCAAATTACCGATGGGCTCGCTGTATAACCGTGTGCGACAGAGTTTCGGGACGATGTACAAATGAGCGCCGAAAGTGGCCATGAGCAGCCATCCGAAGAGGGCCCCGTTGGTATGCAGGGGCCTTAGTCGCCCGAAGGTTGTAATCCCTCGCAACGACTCAGGCAGTATATTACGCAGGATGTCTGGAAAGGCTAATTGCAGGCCTGCGATTAGGCCCACAAACATTGCGACAACGAGCCACACCGTTGCCGATATAAGGAAATTACGAGTAGCACTGCCTTCTTCTTTCCAGACTTGAGGCATCTTCATCCCTCCTAGAGTGTGAGATAGTTACAATTTCTGGTTGCTGCGGGTTGATTAAATCATGCTTAAAAACCCCCTTTAATAAGCAGTATTATTTAATATTGTATTACTGCCAGTAAACGGAACAATTTAATAATAAGTATCTGAGAATAAAATATATGCGTCAATAGCGTATATTTGTCATACTCTGCGCTATCAAGGTGACATTGTGCGCTGGCGGGGCGATCAACAATTTAATAGGCCGAGAGGGAGTGAGTGCAGCCAGAGAGCATAGAGATTATTTGGTGATGTGTTTTGGCTCCAGGTCCGAAAGAAGGTGACATCATCACCTTTCAAGCCCAGGGTGACAACCGCCTGTTTCGCATCATGTCCATAGACGGGGACATGGCCAGGCTTGTTTGCCCCTGTTGCGGGCTTGAAGGCGGCGCCCTCGTTACGGAACTGGAACCGGTTTCCCGCGAACGGCTCCTTGCGGCAATGGGGCTCCAGGAGTCAGCGGGTGAAACGTCCCGAGGTTTAGCAAAGCGGGCATCCAAGGGATCGGCGGCGAAGGGGAAAAAGAAATCCGCCTCATCAGGCCGGGGGCGTGAGACCAAGAAGACGAAGGGCCGCTGACGGGTCCACCGAAATACTGCGGTAATCGGTGTAGGTGACCATCCCCGGTTTGGCGCCTCTGGGCTTGTGTACGTGTTTGCGGAGGGTGTAATCGACTTCCACCTTGGTGGCGTGGCGCCCCTTGCTGTAATAGGCGGCCAGGGTAGCGGCCTCCAGCAGGGTCTTCTCAGATATGTCTTCCAGGTTCTTGGGATGATAAGGCAGCGTTACTATGACGTGAGACCCCGGTATTCCCTTGGCATGAAGCCAGAGGTCCCCAGGGGAAGCCAGGCGCAGGGTGAGGTAGTCGTTTTGCTTATTGTTCTTGCCCACCATGATCTTGAGGTTTTCTGACGACTGGACTGTAAGGAACCCGGGCGATACCCGTTCCCCGCCGGTTTGTTTCGATACTCCTTTGCGTCTCCGGGCCTGCTTGCCTGGTTTTGTCTTTAGGGGCCGGTCGGCACGCAGGAACCCGCTTTCCCGGAGTTCCTCGCGGATACCCCTCAGGTCGCTGAGCGTCTCCGCGGTTTCCAGCGAGGCCTCTACCGTTTCCAGGTAGGCTATTTCATCCCGGGTCTGCCTCACTTTTTCCGCGGCGGCGTCACCGACCCGGCGGGCGCGTGAGTACTTCTTGAAATAGGCCTGGGCGTTTGCCACCGGTGAGAGTGCCGGATCGAGTGCGACCTTCCTGGTACCCTGGTCTGGGTTGTAATAATCCGTCAATTCGACCGACGTATCACCGGGTTCGACTAAGTGGAGCTGTGACATCAACAACTCCCCGGCCGTGCGGTACTCTTCAGCGAGGGCCGCTTCCCTTTCCTCCTCTTCCTGGGCAACCAGGCGGCGCCGGGCACGGGAGAGGGCGGTGCTGACCGCTTGCCTGAGTTGCTGGCGTTCCGATGCCAGCCGCCCCAGCATCTCCGCCTGCCGGAATTCGTCGTCCAGCAAGTGGTTGATTGTAGTGCCACCGCTAGTGGGTTCCTTCCAGCAGGGGGGCGGTGCGCCTTCCCAAAGGTCACCTGCCAGGCGGCAGAGGGTTGTCGCCAGGAGGTCGAACACGCTTTTGCCGGCCACTCCGGCGGGCGTTTCCGGTTCAAGGCCTGCCTCCCGGACGATGGCCTTTGCATTTGCCCGGCCTACACCCTCCACGGTTTCCAGGAGGAGGAGCCACAAGGGCTTGTCTCCTGCTTCAGACGGACCGGCCTGCAACCCCGACCAGACCCTCTTCAGATCTGTTTCCAAATCGGGGTTCGGCAGACCGTCAGGGGTGAGCAGAGGCACCTTTCCTGTCGCGGGCGGAGGGATGTAAGACCGGCCCGGCAGCACCTCACGGTAGCGGTTTACAGATGCCGCAAGGCGGCTCATGGCGTCAATGATACGACCTTCTTGGTTCGTGAGGATGAGGTTGCTGTGTTTACCCATCACCTCAGCTATTAGGACGTATTCTTCTTCCTCTTCGTCCCTCCGGGTACGGACGTGAACTCGCAGCACCCTTTCCGTGCCATCCTGTGCGAATTGCGTTATCCGGCCGCCCTCAAGGCGCTTGCGGAGCAGCATGCAAAAGGGAGAGGGGGTCGGTGGGTTCGCTCGTTTCTGGCAGGTGAGGTGCACCCTGCCGTAAACGGGGTGGGTGGAGATGAGCAGGGTGTGTTCTCGGAGTTCCAGCGTTATAAGGTGGGGCTCAGGGTGATAAATGCGGCTGATACGGATACCTTCCAGGCAGGACGCCAGCTCTTTTCTTACGGCATAGAGGGTTATGCCGTCAAAGGACGGGTGCTCCTTTTTCCCGTGGCCTTGCATCTAGGCTTGACCCCGGAAACGGCGGATCAGGCTATCCAACTCCGTGTGATAAAAAGCAAGAGCCATACCGCCAACGATTAAGAGTGAGGATGTCCAGAAGAGGGTCATACCCCAGAAGACAATGTCAATCATATAGGCCAGCATCGTGGCCGGTCCGCCTTCCAAAACGGCTATGTCCAGAATAAAGAGAACCACGCCAAAATGCAGGAGCGCGGAACCGATCCTTGCCAATTGAGCCCTGTGGAGGAAGTTCAATTTACTACTGGAGCGTAAGGTCATAACGACAACGACAAGCTGTGCCAAGGAGGTTATAACCAGGAGCAGCGCGACGGCGGTGTCAATTCCAGACACGAGCCACAAGACGGCAGCGGTCAGCAGGACGGCAAGTCCGGACAGCAGCAGCATCCTGACCGACAGGAAGCGTTTGGGCAGACATATGCTCATGACGGCAATCAGGGCGATGGTCAGGGGGAGGGCCATGGCGTTCATGCGGTCAATATAGGCTATGTAAGCCATACTCTGCGTCCAATCCGGGTTGGCCATGGCCGCGAAATAGGCGTAAATGGTGCCGTACAGGCTCAGGATCCCTAGGAGTCCGAGGATCACGACTGTCACAATGACCAAGATGAAATCCAGGCGTTTCATCATTTTATCCCCTGAACGTAAGAATGCAGCCCCGGCACGACGTACGTTGTAATGTAAGTCAACACCAGGGACAGGAATGACAGCGTACCGAGAATCGCCACCGTGCGTTTCAGCGGCTGCCTGTTGACGTACAAATGGGCGTGCAGGTAAGCGGTGTAGAGCACCCACATCATGAGCGACATGTTAACCTTGGGGTCCCACCACCAGGGCAGGTTACTCCAGGCAGCCTTCGTCCATGGGTAACCGAGAAGGAGTCCGAAGGTCAGCAGGAGGTATCCGAAACGGGCGTATCCGTAAGATAGGCGTTCCCACAGGTTTTCCGGGCGTATGGCCATCGCCAGTGAAGCCACAAAGGCTGGTGTTAGCGCGGCGTAGGACAGGAACAGTATGGGCGGGTGTATCCACATGTAGGCAGAATTATAGAATCCCACCATACGGCCGTACATCATCTGGGTAACACGCCACTGGGTCTGAGGGTCTGCAAAGAGCAGGACCTCACGGTACATTTGGATCTCCTGATCGAAACGGGGAAGGGGGTCGGCCAGCGGCCTCCCTGTCAATATTGCTGTTATGGTCAGGATTGCCCATGCCCCTTCAAGCAGCCGTGGAAAACTGCCCAGGTCGCTCTTCCGGTAGGCTAGCATGGCGAGCAAACCAAGGCAGAGTGACCAGAAGAACAGTTTTTCCCCTTCTATCCAAAGGGGGAGGGCGAATCGTCCCAGTTCGGTTGCTTCAAAGGGGTCCAGGATAGGGGTTGTTTGGCGAATGGCAAAATGGTAGCGGGCCAGGATGCCGAAGCCGACCACCAGCAGGATAAACACGCCTCGACCCACCCATAAAGCGGCCTTTTCCAACAGTCCGCGTCTGGGGATTACGGCCAGGGCCAATTGAACAGTGGCGCCGATCAGTATCAGCCACGTGAAGGGCCGTCCAACTGCCACCACGAAATCCCTTGCTTCGAGATATGCCGCGTAGTCCATCCTTTTCAGAATAGCACCACTGTTCGACAATTGGAAACCTAACTATTGCGGGCTATTTTGCCGAGTAAAAGAAAGTAATACTGTATAATTCCCTTGGGGAGGGATTTGTGATGACGAATAAACGGACTGACTTTGCGCGGCCTGATCTTTCAAAGCTGGATTTTAATAAAAATCCTTTTATTGTTATATGGGAAGTTACCCGTGCCTGTAACCTGGCATGCAAGCACTGCCGTGCCGAAGCCCAGCCTGAACCCGATCCGCGTCAGTTGACACCGGAAGAGGGCAAAGGGCTCATAGACCAGATCGCTTCGTTCGGCGACCCGCTGCCGAACCTGGTTTTCACCGGTGGTGACCCTCTCATGCGGCCCGACCTGTTTGAACTCATTTCCTATGGTATATCCAAGGGGCTGCGTGTCTCCATGACACCGAGCGCCACCCCGCTGGTTACGAAGGACAATATGCGCAAGGCCAAGGAGGCCGGCCTCTCGCGTTGGGCCTTCAGTATCGACGGTTCCAATGCCGAGATTCACGATGCCTTTCGTCAGGTAAACGGCTCGTTCGACCTGACCATCCGCGCCATCGAGTACCTGCACGAACTGGGCCTGCCTATACAGATCAACAGCACGGTCAGCCGTTATAACCGCGATGACCTGGACAACCTGGCCCAACTGGTGGAGAAACTGGGGGCTGTTCTCTGGAGCGTGTTCTTCCTTGTGCCCACCGGCCGCGGCAAGATGAACGACATGATCAGTCCGCAGGAACACGAGGAGGTCTTCAACTGGCTCTACGACCTGTCCCTTCGCGCCCCGTTTGACATCAAAACGACAGCGGCCCAGCATTACCGCCGCGTGGTGCTGCAGCGGCGCGCCAAGTCAAAGGCGGATAAGGACGTGGCGGTTCCCGGTACCGGCGGACTGGACATGCTGTTGAGCAGGGACCTGGGCAAGGACGATGTCGGGCGCGCCCCCAAGGGTGTGAACGACGGCAACGGGTTTGTTTTCATCTCCCATACAGGTGATGTGTACCCAAGCGGCTTCCTGCCGGTTACAGGGGGGAATGTCCGCAAGAAGACGTTGGTGGAGATATACCGGGATTCCCCCATGTTCCGAGCCCTTCGTAACCCCGACGGGTACCGTGGCAAGTGCGGCTGGTGTGAGTTCCGTTTTATATGCGGCGGGTCAAGGGCCCGAGCCTTTGCGGTCACCGGTGACTATCTGGAGAGCGAACCCTTCTGCGTGCATATCCCTGATCCACGCCGGACCATGGGCGCCCGTGGGTTGCGGAATTCCACCCCGCAGGACATTCCATCTGTTTCCGGGGCTGCTCAGGCTTAAAGAATCTCTATGCTCATCTGGGTAGTGAGATGTAAAGGCTTTCGCGTTTACGGCCCGATGCGGGTTTCCGTTCCACTGTTGCCCCGAAGGTTTCCGCCACAAACTGGGCGGGGACCATGGGGAGTGAGGTGTCGGGGTGGATGTAGACCACGGCTGCTCCGAGCGCCGGTGTCCTGTCGTCAACGTGGCAGAACAGGCTATTGACACTCAGAAAGACAAAGCGGCCCTTTTGTTGGATGATCACGCCCTGGTTCGGGTTATTAGGGTCATAGGACACGCTGAGCCCCAGGGCTTCCGCGAGGGGGTGGACAGCCACGAAGACCCTGTTGTTTTGCAATTCACCGGCAGGAGAGAGTGTCTTACCGTTGACGAAGACGTCCACTTTATCTTCATCACTGCAGCCCGCCAGGAAGAGGACCAGGGAGATGATTATAAGGGCCGCGACTCGGTTTATGCTTAGGCTCTCCAGACCCATAAGCTATCTTCGCCTTATTGTTGTTTAACGGTTACTTCAACGGTTTGCTGACCGCCCTTCTCAAAATTAAGCGTCAACTTGAAGCGATCACCGTTTTTTAGGTCGCGCTTGAGGTCCATTAACATAACGTGAAGGCCGCCTGGTTTGAATTCAACCGAGCCCCCTGCGGGCACGGGCACTTTCTGTACCGCCTGCATCTTCATCACTCCGGAACCACGAGAGGAGTGCATGCTGTGGTCCATGCCGCTTGTGTTGCCGTCCATGGCTACAGTTTCATGGAGTTCGGCCTTGCCGGCGACGTCAGTGCTGACACTGATCAGGGCATCGGCCTCGCCTCCGCTATGTTGCAGGGTGAAGTAGGCGGCGCTCGTCATGCCCCCCGCGCTCCCCGAGGCAGGGCGGGCCCAGGCGTTTTCGACGGTGATAGCTGTGGTGCTTGAGGGTGCAGGCTTTGTGGAGGTTGATCCACAACCGGCAAGTGTTAATGCCCCTGCCAGGATTAGTCCTGCACTCAGCAAGCCCTTGTGGTTTGGCCAGTTCCCCCTCATACTTATACCCCCTTGGAAAGGATCTTTTTGAGGTCCGCAGCAATGTCTTTCGGGTCTGCACCGAATTGGTAAACTACCGTCAAGAGGCCATCGGGTGTGATCAGGAACGTGGAGGCCGTATGGTTTACGAAGTATCCGGCAGGGCTTCCGGGTGCATCCTCCCGTTCAACATAAACGCTATAGGACTTCCAGACCGTTTCGAGTTTTTCCCTGGTCGAGGTCAATCCGATAAAACTCTCGTGACCGGTGGTATTGATGAATTCGGTCAGTTTTTCGGGTGTATCGCGCTCCGGGTCAACCGTCACCAGGACGAAACGAACCTTGCCCGCCTGGTCGCCAAGCATGCCATGAACCTTCTTGAGGTTGACGAGCGTGGTTGGACACACATCGGGGCAGGTTGTGTACCCGAAGAAAAGGAGGACGGCCTTGCCGCGTTGTTCCGATAGTTTAAACGTGCTTCCACTTTGATCGGTGAGGGCGAAGTCCGGGGCCTCCATCGGAGGATTATAAGGGAGTCCGTGGAGGTCGCTTTTCGGTTTGTCCGGCACTCTTACTCCCCAACTATTTTTATTTCCATCCCGGGAACACCCGGTTAATGTTAGTGCAAGCAACAAGATGGAGATAAATACCCAAGGCGATGCGGGTTTTGTTGACACTTTAGACACACATCCTGAATTTACGAAACTTTTAACTACAGTAATTATGGTATTACGTTATCTTAAAGCCCTATATCCTCCTTTTGGCTTATATCCTAAATAAAAATAGGTCTTTAGTGCCCCCCTGGAAGGGGAACAGGATATACGCAACTTGTTCCGGCGAAGTAGAGCCGCGTCATGGTGAGGGTGATATGGCTTTTCGGGCCAGGGATACGACCAGTGAAGCCTCCGCTTTGGCCCTGCTTGAGTCTTCCGCCGAATAGGCGGTGGTGGGGAGCACTTTCTTATCCCCATAAAAGGCCTTTTCCCTATCCTTTCGCAGGCGGCGGGAGATGTCGGCGATATCGTTCATCCTGGAAGCGACGTCCCGGGGAAATCGGTCCCGGTGTTCGAGAAGGAGGCGGCTCTCGTCATGCAGCCTGGGGGGATGAATGCCGACGAGGTATAGCATTCCCTTTGTGGCCAATTCGACCACTTCTTGAGCCTCCCTGACAACGTCGGAGTAAGCCTCTTCCTCGTGCAGAACGTCGATGGCGAGCATCCTTTTTTCAGCCTTGGCCAGGTATGCCTTGGCAAGGGGCGGGTTTTCTATATCCACTTTGGACATATTGTGTAACCTCCGTTAGATGTGGGTCCGGTATAAGTATGTCCAAAGCGGGGTTCAGGTACGGAAATCAGCCATAGACAAACGTCAGGGGTTATCGAAACCTGTCAAACAGTTTACCGCGCCACACGAGCCAGATAATCGCAATGAATGGCATGTAATAATCCCATGGCCGGGGCTCATCGGCGGCAACGTTGAGCCAGGAACCATAGATAACCGAACCGATTAAGAGACCTACCCCAATTGCCAATTCCCAGATTTTCACTTAAGTCCACCTCTAGGGACCCGGCAAGGTCCGGTGTTACCCTAATTCCAGTTTACCTGGGGGGGTATGTTTTGCAAAGGGAAAGGTGTCCGAGCCAATGGTGACTGCTGCGACCGTGTTCGAGGAGGAGTATTCGGCCATTCGGACGGCAGAGTCGGCTCATTTCCCTGAGCGCGGCCAGCGGGTCCGGTATGGTGCACAGGCTAAGGGTTGAGATTACCGTATCAAAGCTGTTGTCGGGTAAGTCCAGTTTTTCAGCATTCATGACGAGCAGGTTTACATGCCTGCCAAGGTTTTGGCCCTCTTTCGGGCTAGATTAAGCATGGCGGGACTGAGGTCTATGGCGGTTATGTTTGAGTTCGAGGGTAATAGTTGGGCTTGTTCCATTGTGGGTGGCACTTTATGTTTACGGGATGGTTCAAAATAGTTTTCTGCCTGCATACCGGCGGGACTTAGGTTAACGTTGGTTGATAGCGCGCTTTTTCGGGGCGTGGTCAAAGGTTTGGGAATTTTTTCTCTATAAATTGCCTTCCGAGCGTGGAAAAAACTCCCGAACTACTTATGGCCCCGAGGCT
>DYIG01000031.1:0-6750 GCA_020723725.1 Thermaerobacter marianensis
TATGCCTCATTTAAAGGCGAGCAACTCGTATTGCTGAAACCCATGACGTATATGAATTCAAGTGGTCTGGCGGTTAACGCCGTACGAAAGCGTTTATCTATTCCGGTGGAAAAAATTGTGGTGATATGTGATGATATGGATATCCCTTTCGGGACCATCAGGATCAGGCCCCGTGGGGGGGCGGGTGGACACCGCGGTTTAATGTCCATAAACAAAGAAATGGGTACTGAGGATTACCCCAGGATCAGGGTGGGAATCGGTAGGCCCCCAGAAGGAAGAAATCCTGCGGATTACGTACTGGAACCGTTCAGCAAGAGAGAAGTCGAGATGATTGATTGTATCCTTTCAAGGGTATGCGACTCCCTGGGGGTTTTGTTGAGGGAAGGCTGTGAGGCTGCTATGAACAGGTTTAACGGTATATCGGTCATAGATAAGGATACAAATTGTTCGTAGGGGAGTTTACTTGCCTAGTTTGTTACACGGGACTGTGTTCAAAGACCTGTGGCAGGGTCTGCCGCAATACAGGACACTTGTTGACGGCTTGCGGAAGGGGCATGGCGAGCAGGCCTTCTTCGGTTTGCAACCGGGGCAGGTGGCCTACCTCCTTGGGAGTCTGTTTTTAGATTTAAAGCGTCCTGTGATCGTCGTCACCACTGGTTTCCGTGAGGCTTTATCCTTTGCGGCGGAGATTTCCGGTTGGATCGGTGGCGAAGAAGTGCATTATTTCCCCCCGCAAGAGGTTGTCCCCTATAGCGTCATAGCCCGCAGCCCCGAAGTGGCAGGGCAACGTTTAAAGGCGCTCACAAGCATAACGATGGGGAAGAGTGCGGTAGTGGTCACCCCTGTACAGGCCCTGTTGCGCCCCCTTCCGCCTAGAAAGGTTTTCTCTAGCCTGATCCAGGAGTTTGCCATAGGCGATACGATGTCTCTGGAAAATGCGGTCGACCTGCTCATAAGGGGGGGCTATGAACGCGTTGACAGTGTTGAGGGTCCGGGGCACTTTGCTGTCCGAGGGGGTATCCTGGACGTTTTCCCCCTGACAGAAGAGCAACCCCTGCGCATCGAGTGGTTCGGGGACGAGATCGAATCCATTCGCTTGTTTAACCGGACAACCCAGAGGTCCGAAAAAGGGCTCGATTACGTTGTGATCCCGCCCGCCCGGGAAACAGTGAGGCAGAGTGAAGCCGACTCAGAAACAAGGGAGGTTATCCTTCGCGAGGCGGAGGAGACGGCGTTACGTTTGCGTTCCATAGGAAAATCCAAGGATGCGGACACCCTACTTGAGCGGGTGCAGAATCACCTTGCGTCAATGACCCCCGCCCAGTGGGAGCTCTATGCCCCGTATCTGTATCAGGGCGCAACAATCTTTGATTACTTCCCTGTTTCCCCTGTAACGATCCTCATGGAGAGTAAACGTTTGGAGGATGCCCTTAATGGGGCAGAACTTCAGTGGAGGGAGAGAACAGTCAACCTGCTGGAGTCAGGGCGCTTGCTTCCCAGCCAGCGGGGCTTGCTGCTGTCTTCCGAAGCGATTCAAAGGGTTATCAAGAGGCAACAAACGATTTATATGTCCTTATTGCCCCAGATGCCGACGGGCGCCTCGCCCAGGGCCACCCTTTCCCTTTCGGGCAAACCCGTACCGTCTTTTCAGGGGCAGTGGAACCTTTTTGTGGAAGAGTTGAACTCCTGGTTGCGTCAAGGGTATGGATGCCTCCTGGTCTGTACGACGGATGAAAGGGCGGCCAGGATATCGTCCGGCCTGGAGGAGGCGGGGATTGAGGCGCCAAGGGTAGAAGGTCTGCCCCAACCGGGCAGGGTTGCCGTGATAACGGGGCAGCTGGCCAGCGGGTTTATCTTTCCCGCAATACGTTTGGCTGTTGTCACTGAGGATAGGTTGTTCGGGAGCAGAAAACGGGCGACCGTTAAGGAAAAAGGACACGAAGGCCAGCCCCTTGCCAGCTATGCCGACCTGAAAGTCGGTGATTACGTGGTCCATGTTCATCATGGCATTGGACGCTATCTTGGTGTCAAGACCCTGGAAGTACAGGGAACCCACCGGGATTACCTGTATCTCCAGTATTCAGGCGAGGATCGCCTGTACGTACCGGTGGAGCAGATAAACCTTATTCAGAAATACGTTGGTGGAGAAACGGGTCAGATAAAGCTCTATAAGCTGGGCGGCAATGAATGGTCGCGCGTTAAGGAACGGGTCAAGGAATCAGTCCGCAAGATGGCGGAAGAATTGCTACGCTTGTATGCAGCCCGTCAGGCCCTTCAGGGGCATGCTTTCCCGGAAGATACAGTGTGGCAGAAACAGTTTGAAGATGCCTTTCCGTATGAGGAAACCGCCGACCAACTAAAGTCCATAGAGGAGATAAAGCGGGACATGGAGCGGCCTCAACCCATGGACAGACTCCTTTGCGGGGACGTCGGTTTCGGGAAGACGGAGGTTGCCATGCGTGCTGCTTTCAAGGCCGTCTCGGATGGGAAGCAGGTCGCCGTTCTCGTTCCTACGACCATACTTGCCCAGCAACACCTTGTTACGTTCCGGGAACGCTTCGAGGGGTTCCCGGTTAACATCGATATGCTCAGCAGGTTCCGGACCAAAAAGGAACAGGAAGCCGTCATAACCGCTCTTCGCCGGGGGGACATAGACATCGTTATCGGCACCCACAGGTTGCTGGCGGGTGATGTGAACTTCAAGGACCTTGGCTTGCTGGTGGTGGATGAGGAGCATCGGTTTGGGGTTGCCCACAAGGAGACTCTGAAACGCCTTCGCTCCACGGTGGATGTGCTGACCATGACTGCGACCCCCATTCCCAGAACCCTGCACATGGCCATGACTGGCCTGAGGGATATGAGCGTTATATCGACCCCGCCGGAAAACCGCTTGCCTATCGAGACTTACGTGGTTGAATACGACGAGGAGCTCGTTGCTGAGGCGATCAGGCAGGAACTGTCCCGTGGTGGTCAGCTTTTCTTTGTCCACAACAGGGTCAAAGGTATCCATCGTGTTGCTCAGCGTCTGCAGGAGCTGGTCCCCGACGCGAGGATTGCGGTTGGGCACGGCCAGATGCAGGAGGAGGAATTGGAGAGGATAATGCTGGACTTCCTTGAAGGGAGGCAGGATATCCTCGTCAGCACCAGCATCATTGAGTCCGGGTTGGATATCCCCAACGCCAACACGCTGATAGTCGACGAAAGCGACCGTTTGGGTTTGGCCCAACTCTACCAGATAAGGGGGCGAGTCGGCCGATCCAACCGGCTGGCCTATGCCTATTTCACTTACCGTCGTGAAAAGATCCTGGGTGAAGTGGCCCAGAAAAGGCTCGAGGCGATTAAGGATTTCACTGAATTGGGGTCAGGGTTTAAGATCGCGTTGCGCGATTTGGAGATCAGGGGTGCGGGGAATATCCTCGGTCCGGAGCAACACGGGTTTATTATCTCGGTTGGTTTTGACCTGTATTGTCAGCTGATTGACGAAGCCGTCAGGGAGCTGAAAGGGGAGAAATCCGTTCCTCAAACAGAGCCCTCCATTGAGCTCCTGGCGGATGCCTATCTGGACGATTCATACGTGCCGGATGTTCGCGCCAAGATTGAGCTGTATAAGAAGGTCAATGCCTCGCGTACTCTGGAATCGGTCGCCTCCATACGCGCCGAGATGCAGGATAGGTTCGGCAAGATCCCGGAAGCAGCGGAGAATCTCTTGCGGCTGGCCACGATCCGGATCCTGGCCGCTGAGATGGGCGTGCTTTCCATTGTCCAGGAGAAAGAGCAGGTTCGCCTTGTTTTCGCCACTTACCTTAAGGAGCTGCTAAAATCCTTTGAACCATTGCGTGCAAAGTATGACCGCAGGCTTCAGATCCAGGTTACCCCACGGCCAATCCTTCGCTTCCGGATAAAGGGGAACGTCCTTGTCGATGTCCTTGAATTATTGGAAGCCGTTTCGGGTATTCCTCAGATCAAGGAATGGTTGTCCAATACATCTGCGGTGGCTACCGAGCTTAAATGAATAAGAATACCAGCAAAGTATAGACTAGACATAGCTGAAATGACTGAGGGAGGAACCGGGATGAAAGCGACGGGTATAGTCCGGCGGATAGACGATCTTGGCCGGGTTGTTATTCCGAAGGAAATTCGCCGAACCCTGAGGATCCGGGAGGGCGACCCGCTTGAGATATTTGTTGACCGCGACGGGGAGGTAATTCTGAAAAAATACTCCCCTATCGGGGAGCTGGGGGATTATGCAAAGGAGTACAGCGAATCCCTGCATGAAACAGCGGGACATGTTGCTCTTATAGCAGACAGGGACGTTATCATCGCTGTTTCAGGGGCGCCCAAAAAAGAGTTTATGGACAAGAGGGTTGGTGGAGTGGTGGAACGCGCCATGAGCAACCGTCAGCCAATCCTGGTCGCCAATGCCAGGGAGAACCGCGGGGCAGGCGGCTCCCTCCTTGCTGAGGATGAAGAGGACTCCAAATTCTCGACTTATGTTGTGGCGCCGATCATTTCCCATGGTGACCCGGTTGGCGCTGTTGCCCTTTGTTCGAAGGAGCCGGGTGTAACGATGGGAGAGGTCGAGGCCAAATTGACCTCTACCGCAGCTATCTTCCTGGCCCGCCAGATGGAGCAATAGCGCCGACTTCCAAACCAGCCGGACTCAGAAATGATATCAGGGGCGTAACCTCTTAAAGGATAGAGGTTTCGCCTTTTTGATTTATAATATGAAGGCGTTGGAAAGGGTGGCCAAATGTCCCGTAACTCGTTTATAAAAGGGGCCTTCATACTAGCGCTGGGCAGCCTCATTAGCCGCGGGCTGGGCGCCGTATATCGGATTTTCTTGCCTTATGTGATGGGTGGCGGTACCCAGGCTGTTATAGGAATCGGCCTGTTTAATTACGCTTACCCTCTTTACATAGCCCTTCTGGGGGTCTCGGCAACCGGGATACCTTCCGCTCTGGCTAAACTGGTCGCGGAGAATCAGGCCAAGGGGAATGCTCAGGGGGTTAAATCCATTTTCCGTTTTTCCCTTTGGATCCTTGGTATCGTAGGGTTTATTCTCAGCGTGGCGCTTTTTCTTGTTGCGCCCTACTATTCTTCCACGATTCTGAAGGATGAGAGGGCTGTATGGAGCATACAGGCCATTGCCCCCGCCATCTTCCTGGTCTCCGTGATGTCAGCTTATCGGGGGTACTTCCAAGGCCTGCAGAACATGGTTCCGCACGCGGTTTCACAGGTGGTTGAACAGGTTGCCCGTATAGGCCCCATGTTCATTCTTGCCTGGCTCCTGCTTCCGTATGGAGTTGAATATTCGGCGGCGGGTGCAACTTTTGGCGCCGTTACCGGGGCGGTTGTAGGCCTTGCTTATCTTATCTATGTCTATTACCGTTACCCCATCCCGGTAAAGGTCGCTTCAGGCCACAAAACCCAGGATGGTTTGAGTTTTACCGGCATATTCAAGGACCTGATGGCCCTAGCGATACCGATCTCACTGGTCGGCGTGATAATGCCGCTGATGAACATGATTGACTCAGTTATCGTGCCGGCCCAGCTACACGCGATTGGCTTCGATACCGATGGCGCAACCGCTTTATACGGTATCCTTACGGGTATAGCCATGCCGTTTATAGTGGCTCCGACGGTTATAACTACAGCCCTGGCTACCAGCCTCATTCCTTCGATATCAGAGGCGCTTGCCACCGGTGACCGTGAACTTGTCATCAGGCGAGCGGAAACCGGGACGAGGATGACAATAATGTTGGTGCTCCCGGCGGCGATGGGCCTTCTCTCACTGGCCAAGGAGATCCCGGTGATGTTTTACGGCTTGCCGGAAGCCGGCTTGCCCCTGGCCGTGTTGTCTCTGGGCGCCCTGTTCCTCGGTCTCCAGCAGACCTCATCCTCCATCCTCCAGGGAATGGGTCTACCGGGAATCCCCATGAAGAATCTACTTGTTGGGTCTGCCTTCAAACTGGTGCTCACCTGGTTTTTGACCGCGGTGCCTTTGCTCAATATTAACGGCGCTGCGGCGGCTACCTCGTTGGCATTCCTGATAACCGCATGGCTTAATCACGTGTCTTTGGACAGAAGGCTTAACAACAGGACAAAATGGGCTGAAATTGTCGGCAGACCCCTTCTGGCATCCCTTATTATGTTAGTGGTGGTTCGTTTACTGGTAACCGCCGGGACTGGTGTAGTGGGACTAAAAATACTTGTTCTCGCGGCAATAGCGCTGGGGGCACTAACGTACGGCTTCACCCTCCTCATTACAGGCGGAATCACGCGGAGGGATGTGGACCTAATACCCGTGTTCGGACGGCGCGCGGGTAACTACCTTGAAAGGCTTCGCCTTTTGAGAAAGTGAGGTTTGGCGATTTGCTGGCCAGTTTTGCCGAGTTGGTGCGTGTGGTTCAAAGGCTTCGGGGGCCCGGGGGCTGCCCGTGGGACAGGGAGCAGACGCACCGGTCTTTGCGACCGTTTGTTATCGAAGAGGCATATGAGGTAGTCGACGCTATAAATAGCGGCAATGCTGCAGCGATACGTGAGGAATTAGGGGATCTCCTTCTCCAGGTTGTATTGCACAGTGTCATTGCAGAAGAAACGGGTGACTTCCGTTTATCCCAGGTCATAGAGGGCATAACAGAGAAGATTATTCGCCGGCACCCGCATGTGTTCGAGGCAGGGGACAGCGGGATTGATTCCAACCAGGTTCGCCAGAACTGGGATGCTATAAAGCGCCAGGAAAAAGGGGAT
>DYIG01000031.1:6760-13222 GCA_020723725.1 Thermaerobacter marianensis
CGAGCCTGCTTTCTACTGTAGGGGGACTCATCCCTGCCCTGGCGGAAGCTGCAAAGCTTCAAAGCAAGGCGGCCACGGTTGGGTTCGATTGGTCCCAGGCGAAGGAAGCCTGGCCCAAGGTAGAAGAGGAATTAGGGGAGTTTCAGAAGGCCTGGGACAGCGGGAATAAGGATGAGATGGAAAAGGAACTTGGTGACGTCCTTTTTGCTTTAACAAATGTCGCCCGTTTATTAGGGTTGGACCCAGAAATCGCCCTTAAGGATACGAATAGTAAGTTTAGAAGGCGGTTTGCCAGCATGGAGGGCAAGGCGAAGTTAGAGGACAGGGTTTTGGGTGATTACTCCCTTGAAGAATTGGACATGTTTTGGGCTGAGGCCAAGCGAGAGGAGGTAGAAAAAAAGTCCTGAAAAGAAGGATTTACTGCAGGAGTGAGCGAATATCGCGTTTGCAAATAGGTGGAAGGGGGCTGCCAATTGAACAAGAATGAGTTGGTTACAGCGGTTGCGGAGCGCACAGGTTTGAGCAGGAAGGATTCTGACCGTGCTATAAATGCTGTCTTAGAGTCAATCCAGGATGCACTCGCCAAGGGGGACAAGGTTTCAATAGTCGGTTTCGGGACCTTCGAGGTCAGGGAGAGGGGTGCCCGGACCGGTCGTAATCCGCAAACCGGCGAAGTCATCAACATACCTTCATCCAAGGTTCCGGCTTTCAAAGCAGGCAAATTCCTTCGGGATTCAATTGCCACAGTGAACCGCTAAGCTTATCTGAAAGGTATGGGGGCCAGCGAGTTTTTCGCTGGCCTTTTTATTTCCCCTGCGACGCGTTGTAATAAATGGATAAGTCCGGGAATAGCATTAACCCCAAAGGCAAGGGAAGAGGGGAATGGCATGAACGGAATATCCAATAAACCGGGCGGGTTGCGTCCCTCGATTGATCATGAGGTTGTTCTGTCAAACAGGGAAAGGCTTACGATTCGGGGAGTTCTCAATGTCGATAGTTTTGACGAGAAGGAGATACTCCTCCAGACCGATTTGGGCTCCCTTTGCCTTAAAGGGGAAAACATGCACATCAAGCAGCTTGATTTGGAGCAGGGGGAGTTCGCCGTTGAGGGCCTCATAAACAGCCTTGAATACTCCGTGGCCGGGCGGGATGCGCGGGACCGGGGGAAGGGGTTCCTGGAAAGGTTATTGAGGTAACCCCTCGGGGGCGACTGCTTTGAGGCTTGAAACGCAGATTGTCATATTCTTAGTCGTCTTCCTATTAGGCGTGACCGTTGGCCTTGCTTTTGACATTCAAAGGGTCTGGCGCTCAACCATGCGACCAAAAAGGTGGGCCCAGAACCTAATGGATGGCCTATTCCTCCTTTTGACAGGGGGGGTGGTCATTCTGGGAGTTCTTCTTCTCAACTGGGGGGAACCCCGTTTTTATGTCTTTTTCGGCCTTATCCTGGGGTTTCTTGCCTACAGGTGGCTGGCAAGCCAGGTCATCTTTAGCGTCTTGGTTTACCTTTTCAACTTGACTCTACGGTTAGTGATAACGGTATGGAACTTGGTTCTCAGGATGGTTGCCGTAGTGACCACGCCGATTGCGGTCCCCCTGAGAGTAATCATCAAGAGGGCAAGACGTCCCCTTAATCGCCTAAAAAGGGTAGCAAAATCTGGGGTCAGGCGTGTCTACATAATGTGGAAAAAGCTGCCTGGGTTTCTGGCATAGTGATGGATAAAGTGGTAGCATTAAAACTTAACAATTGTCTATAACATAGGGGGATACTGTTTTGGCCAGGCGGGCATCGATAACGGACAGGCTGGGGAAAACGGGGAAGCAGATTTTCTTTGCTCTGTTTCTGTTATATATAGCCGGGATTTTGATAATCCAACAGGTCAACCAGTACCATTTGAGCCAGCAGATCAAGGATATGAACAGCGATTTGCAGGTTGCCCGCAAACATAACGTGGATCTACGGTCCAGGGTAAACGAGATGAATTCCGACGCCTTTATCGAGAAGGTTGCCAGGGAAGAACTCGGCATGACCAGGAAAGGGGAATTGTTGTTTGCCCCCCTGTCGGAGTCCCCTTCCAAATAAAATTATATTTTTAATTGGACAACCCCCTTTGACACTTGTTTTGGGGCTATCGTATAATCAAGCAGCAAATCTTGTAACTTTCCGGGAGGAAAAAAAGACAGGCCATGTCAGTCGATGTGGGTAGCATCGTTGAAGGTGTTGTTACAGGAATTACTGGTTTCGGTGCTTTTGTTCAGTTACCTACGGGGCAGACAGGGCTTGTTCATATATCCGAAGTAGCTGACACGTATGTAAACGATGTTCGTGACCATATTAAAGAAGGCGACCAGGTAAAGGTCAAAATCCTGTCCGTAAACGAAACGGGGTCTAAAATAGCCCTTTCGATTAAGCAGGCTCAGGACGGATATGTCCCTGGACGCCGTGGTCATGGCGGCGGTAGCGGGAGGCGCCTGCCGACTTCTTTTGAAGACAAACTTAACCGGTTTATGAAAGAAAGTGACGAACGACAGTCGGATTTGCGTCGCAAGTTGAATGCCAAACGCGGCGGCCGCGGCGGTCGTCCTTTATAATTGTCAGCCGTTTGCCGGTTCATTTGCTGTGGTTCATATAGAAGAAATTGATCCTTGTTTGTCAAGACCGTGAATTGCTATAATTCACATGCTGCCGGAGTGCTGGAACGGCAGACAGTGGGGACTTAAAATCCTCTGGGCCTTAAGCCCGTGTGGGTTCGAATCCCACCTCCGGCACCAGGCAAAAGTTTTCTGCGGCGGCGTAGCTCAGTTGGCAGAGCAAGCGGTTCATACCCGCTCGGTCGGTGGTTCAAATCCACTCGCCGCTACCAAAACTGTCAACACGGGTGGGCGTGTAGCTCAGTTGGCAGAGCAGCTGACTCTTAATCAGCGGGTCGGGGGTTCGAGACCTCCCACGCCCACCATGAAAAACTCAGTTATATCAAGGTTTTCAGGGATTTGAGGGCCGCCGCGAAGGCGGTTTTTTCTTTGATTTTCACCTAACGCTTTGATAGCGTCTATGGTTCTTATTTCAAGCCCTTTTTCTTCATCAATGCCACCCGAAATGGAACAAACCCCAAAAATTGTTGTCAAAGGTTTGACATAGACCCATTCCAGTGCTATAAGATTCAATAGATTAATTGAATAGTGGAAAGGAGGTGCGTTTTTGTGACTGTGAATGGTCGGATGATAAAAGACCAGCTTTACGAACAATTTGCCCGTGTCACCAAAGCCATGGCTAATCCACATCGCCTGGAACTCCTCGATCTCCTGAGCCAGGGGGAACGTACTGTCGAGTCACTGGCGCGTGTGGCGGGCCTTACGGTGGCCAACACCTCTCAGCACCTGCAGGTCTTGTCGGAAGCTCGCCTGGTGCGAACCCGCAGGGCAGGGTCTTACGTCTATTACAGCTTGGCCGATGAAGGTGTTCTTAAACTAATCAGAGAGTTACAGGCTCTCTGTCGGCAGCGGCTGGCGGAAGTAGATCAGGTTATACGCCTCTATTTTGAGGACCGTGGCCAACTCGAACCGGTGGATACCTCGGAGCTTATCCAGCGTGTTCAGGCGAGGGACGTCATCGTGCTTGATGTTCGGCCATTTGAAGAATATTGCCACGGTCATATACCGAATGCGCTATCCATTCCCCTTGAGGAGTTGGAGCAGCGTTTAAGTGATCTTCCCAAAGACAAGGAGGTCGTTGCCTATTGCCGAGGGCCTTATTGTGTATTGGCCGTTAACGCCGTCAAGCTGCTCAGGTCAAAAGGATATACCGCATACCGGCTTGAGGATGGGGTGCAGGAATGGCGTATCAAGGGATTACCAATTGTCGTAGGGGAATCCCCCCAGTAATTGTGAGGAGGATGGTTTTAGGTTGAAGGCTTTGGCAACCCGTTCCGTAATGGGGAATAAAGAGAGTTTTCAACTTGCGAGGAAGCCCATGCAGATGATCGGTATGCTGCTTGCGGGTCTGTTTATCGCATTCAAGGTTTACTTCTTTAACCTCCTTTACGTGGTATCCGGCTTGTTTGCCTCCGCTTATGCCGGCCGTGTTTACTGTGGTTGGTTCTGCCCCAACGGGGCCTGGCTGGAACATGGGGTCAGCCGGTTCTCCCGTAGAAAGGGACTACCGGACACACTGAAGAAACCTTGGGTTCGATACTCGATTACAGCGGTGTTTCTGGCGGTTCTCATAGCACTATTCCTCTCGGATGTAAAGCGTTGGATTATCCCTCTGGCCGTAATGGGTTCTATGGTGTTAGCCGGGACCGTTCTTGGCGCACTTTTCTACCCGCGGGCATTTTGTGCCTATCTGTGTCCGTGGGGGGCGATGCAGACATTAATCGGCCGAAGGGCTAAGCTGCAAGTGGTTATAGACTCCAATTGTCGGTCTTGTTTTGCTTGTGTCAAAGCCTGTCCAATCGATAAAGCACCCGAGCAAGCGGTGCTTAACGTCAAACAGACCAGGGATGCCAGTGCCTTATCTTCAAGGTGCATACGCTGCATGAAGTGTGTCTCCATATGTCCGAGCAACGCCATACATCTAGCCACGGTGGTCCAAAAGAGCGCGAATGCAGGGGGGAGTGTCCAGGTTGGTGCTTAAAATCGGTGTGGTGTTGGAAACCAAGGAAGCTGAGAAAGTCTGGAATGCTTTTCGTTTTGGGGTTAAAGCCCTTGAAAATAATCACGAGGTAAGGCTATTTCTGCTGGGCGAGGCTGTGGAGGCGGAGGGTGTTATACATCCCCAGTTTGATGTGCTGGAACAGATGATGGCATTTTCTGAAAAGGGTGGAACCATTCTTGCCTGCGGCACCTGTTTACGCTCGCGCCACATGGAAGGCACCGAACTCTGTCCGGTTTCAACCATGCAGGACCTTGTTGATTTGGTGGTTTGGGCTGACCGAGTTGTAAACTTCTGAAGTTGGCAAAGGAGTGGGGCTGATGAATACCGTGGTTGTTGTAGGCGGAGGCGTTGGGGGTCTGGTAACAGCGCGGGAACTCAGAAAACGTCTACATTCAGATCATAAGGTGGTTTTGGTGGAACGCGGCGCGAAGCACGTATTTGTGCCTTCCTTTTTGTGGCTTTTAGTGGGCTTAAGAGAGCCCGGGCAAATAGTTCGTGATATATCCTGGCTGCCAAAGCAAGGGATAGATCTCGTTTTGGGAGAAGCTGTATCCATTGACCCTGATAAACGAGTTGTAGGTACGCCCGAACAAGAAATATCAGGGGATTTCATTGTGGTGGCGCTTGGCACTGAACGTTCCTTGGATGGTGTCCCCGGTCTGCAGGAGACAGCCTATGAGTTTTACTCCCTTGAAGGCGCTCAGCGATTGTATGCGGCGTTGAATAGTTTCCAGGGCGGGCGGGTTGCTATTGTCATCGCCGGGTTGCCTTATAGCTGTCCGGCAGCCCCTTATGAAGCAGCCCTGCTTATTGAAGAATTCTTACGCAGGCGCAAGCGGGAAAGCGAAATTTCCATTTATACTCCGGAACCTTATCCCATGCCTACCGCGGGCCCCGAAATCGGGCAGGCGTTGCGCGAGATGATAGAAAGGCGCGGCGTTAGATTCCATCCCCAGGTGCGTGTTGTCTCGGTGGAAGGAAATAAAGTTAAGCTATCCAATGGGAACAACGCTGATTTCGACCTTCTTATCGCGATACCGGTCCATAAGGCCCCCGAGGTGGTTCGCCGTTCCCCGCTGGCTGGCCCAAACGGTTGGATACCGATTGACCCGCAAACCTTGACCACCCAATATGAAGGTGTATACGCTCTGGGTGATGTAGCTGCCTGTCCACTACCCGGTCGGTTCAACCCGGACGTACCGCTTGTTCTTCCAAAAGCGGGGGTCTTTGCCCATCGTCAAGGGGAAGTTGTGGCCGCAAATATAGCTTCGTTTTATAAAGGCGCGGCTCCATCCCATTTGTTTGACGGCAAGGGTTTTTGCTTTATTGAGATCGGGGAAGGGCGGGCCGGTTTCGGGGGAGGCGAATTCTTTGGCATGCCCAAACCCAAGGTTTACATGCGCCAGCCAGGCCGCCAGTGGCACTGGGGTAAGGAGCTGTTTGAAAAGACCTGGCTTGGTTGGGTGGAGGGTAAGCGGTCGGCGGAGTCAATCAGCGCTTTAATGTCTTCATGGGCGGACAAATACCTCTAACAATAGGGCTTCGGCTTTGGCATCATACACTCGCTCAAGAGAGGTATCTCCGTGGGGCTCAATCAGCACCGTCAGAAACAGGGGCTTGTTTCATTGTGGGTGGCACTTTATGTTTACCATGTTGGTTCAAGCGCCCAGCCCTTGACATAACGCGGAGAGTGAAACCGGTAAGCACATTGTGAAGGGTGGCGATCAAAGGTTGATCCTCCCTCCGCTCTGCTGGAATCGACGGAACCATAACGGTGCAGACATGACAGCGGGGTCCAGTCGTCGTTC
>DYIG01000032.1:0-10542 GCA_020723725.1 Thermaerobacter marianensis
GGCTGGGATCATCACCGACCACGGCGGGCGGACCTGCCACGCGGCCATCGTCAGCGTGGACCTTGGACGGAACTTTCCCCGGTCTATTTCCCGGAGCAACCGTCATAGTTGGAACGGCAAGGATGGTACAATACCATGAGCAGGAACTCTGATTCCGGGAGCGGCATGATGAATCCCGTGGAAGCGTTACCAGAAGCGGCCAACCGTTACCCTGAGGTGCGGGCGGCTTACATATTTGGGTCTGCGGCGGTTGATCGAGCCGGTCCGCTGAGCGACATCGATGTGGCGGTCCTATTCGGCCGGAATGGGGGTTACGGTGATGCCGGAGGATTTACGAGTTGAGGTCATACTGGAAAGGCAAAAAAACCTGGAGCAAGCCCTTAGGCGGCTCGACCGGTTCCGTGACTGGGAGATCGAACGCTACCTTGGTGATGAGGGTGCCCAGTGGGTTGTAGAGCGCGGCCTGATATACTGCGAGAGATGCATGCGGAGGGATGGGTAATGGGCCACCGGGATCATAAGGAAAAGGCGCGGGGCCCCGTAACGTGCGGGGTCATCACCGTTAGCGATACGAGGACACCTGAAACCGATGCCAGCGGTAAGCTGGCGACAGAACTGCTGGAGGGCGCGGGACACACGGTCACTTTCTACCGGATCGTCAAGGACGAGCCTGTGGAGATCAAGGCTGCGGTCGAGGACGCCATCTCCCAGGGGTGCCAGGCCGTTATCCTCAACGGTGGCACAGGGATCAGCAAACGGGACGGGACATATGACATCCTCAGCTCCATGCTGGAGAAGACCGTTACCGGTTTCGGGGAGATCTTCCGCTACCTCAGCTACGAAGAGATCGGTTCCCCGGCCATCCTCAGCCGGGCCATCGCCGGTGTGTATCGCGGCAGGCTGGTTGCGGCGACCCCCGGGTCCCCGGACGCGGTCCGCTTAGCGCTGTCCAAACTGCTCATTCCCGAACTGGCACATCTTGTCTGGGAGATAAACCGGTAACCCGCACTGTAACCTGCGCTATAATTGGCTTGGCGTGGGGGTGGCTGCGTGGATTTCCTTATCTGGCTACAGGGTTTCGGCAATCCGGTTTTTGATGCCTTTTTTCTGGCCGTGACCAGGCTGGGGAATGAGGGGTTCTACCTCATTCTGCTCCCTTTCATCTACTGGAATGTGGACCGTCGTCTGGGTTATCGCCTGACGGTCCTTTTTCTGGCTTCAATATTCACCAACTTTATACTCAAGGATGCGCTGCGGCTGCCGAGGCCTGAGGGGCCTGGCCTCCGTGTCCCGGAGGGCGCCTTCACGCCGGGTTACGGCTTCCCCAGCGGCCATGCCCAGGGGAACATGACCGTTTGGGCCTACCTGATCCTGCGCTTTCGCCAACGTTGGCTCATGTGGCTGGGGCTCGGCATCGTGGGGCTTGTCTCCCTCTCCAGGCTCTACCTGGGCGTGCATTACCCCATCGATGTGCTCGGCGGGTTGGTTATCGGTCTGGCGCTGGTCCTCCTTTTCTCCAAAGCGGAGACCCTGCTCGAAGGCTATGACCTGCCGGTCAGGGTCCGGTTTGCCCTGGCGATCGTGCTGCCACTTGCGGCGCTGCTGATCCACAGGTCCCCGGATGCCTTCCGGTTATCGGGCGTGCTGATGGGCCTCTCGGTGGGTTACATCGTCCATGAACAAATGGGTCTGACGGGACAGACGCAGGGCCTTTGGCGGCAAATGATGAAATTCATCTTGGGTTTGGGACTGGCGTTGATCGTCAGGCTTGTGACGAGCCCCTTTTTCCCGGAGGGGTTGGGCCAGGTGGTTCGCTACCTGATCGTTGGCCTTGTCATATCCCTGGCGGCCCCAATCCTGTTCAGGGCTTTGGGGCTTGAGGAGAGGGAAAGGGGAGGGTGGCGTGAAGCGTCCAGCAGGCCTCCTTCTTAGCCTCGTCGCCGTCGCCCTGCTCTCGACCGTCCTGGTTTTGGCCTCTCGCTCAAACCCTGAATGGTCAGGGCAGCGGCAGGTTCCGGTTCCGGGGAGCGGTTCCGAGCGAAGGGGCACCCTGCCGGGGGATGAGCCCCCGCCGAAGTCGGCGCAGCAAATTCAACTGGTTGCTGTCCAACTGAAGTGGTCGCTGGATGACTATCAGACGCCGGAGGGGTTTGCCCGGCGGATCGACGGGGTCATGGCCAAGGTGGCCGAACGGCTCGACCCCAGTTACCCTGCGCTCGTGGTCTTCCCGGAGGACGTCGGCATCCTGACCGTCTTTTCCGGTTGGGGCGTGGATATAAGCGGGGCGGGATCCCTAAAGGATGCCGTTGAACGCGTCGTGCGCCAGAACCTGCCCGCTATTTCCCTGCAGCGGGTGAGGCACGGTGTCGGCTGGGTCAGGGGCATTTTCCTGCTCAGGCAGGAGGCCATGGCGCGTCTCTATGTGGATGTATTCTCCCGAGCGGCGGCGAAATACGGGGTCTACCTGGTGGCCGGGTCCATACCCCTGCCGGATTATGTGAGCGGAATCGGCGAGGGGAATTTAAAACCTGCCGGTCCGGAGGTCTATAACGTCTCCTATTTCTTTGGCCCGGACGGAAAAGTAATTGGAAGGCAAAAAAAAGTTAATCTTATAGAAATGGAGGGTGCGGCCGGCCTCGACCTGGTTCCGGGGACGCTTGAGGAGCTGGATGTCTTCGATACCCCCCTTGGTCGCGTTGGTATTGCCATCTGCCTCGATGCCTTCAAGGAAGATGTCCTGCGTCGCCTGCAGGAAAAGGGCGCGGAGATCCTTGTGCAGCCCTCCGCAAACCCTGCCGCCTGGAGCGCGGAGCAGCAGGAGGAATGGCTCGACAGTTCCTGGAAGGCCGTCGCAAGTCAGCAACAATTTGCTTATGCAGTCAACCCCATGATGACGGGTCAGGTCCTGGACCTAGGTTTCTTTGGCCAGTCCTCGATCATCGCCAGGGAAGCGGGCGACGCCGGTAAGGGCTACGCCGCTACCGGGGGGCGCAAGGGCTTCCTGTCTGTGGCCGGTAGAGCGGATTCCGAGGAGATCGTAATTGCCAGGGTCACGCATCCGGCGGCGCTGAAGGCGCCCGCCACGCGGTAAGGGGTGAGGAAAGGGGTAAGGGATGGGTTTGCATCTGATGGAAAAATTGGACCAGGCGGGGATGATCGTGAGGCAGAACGCCCGTATCCTCCCCCAGGTTTCACGGGAGCTAGAACGCTGGCGGCGGTATGCCAAGGGGATTCCCAACCCTGAACTCAGGAGGCAGGCCCTGGCCAGCATTCGTCTCAAGAGGTTCCACTGTGAGGGAGGCAGCGTCTATGCGGCCTTCGACCGTGACAACAGGGGTGACCTGGTCCCTCTAATCGTCGCCCTGCAGACCATAAGCGATTACCTGGATAACCTCTGTGACCGGAGCGAGTCCCTTGACTGTGACGACTTCCGTCAATTGCACCTCGCCATGACCGATGCCCTCTCCCCCAGGACCCCACTCCACGATTATTACAGGCTGCACCCCAACGGTGATGACGGAGGGTACCTGACTTCGCTGGTCGAGGAGTGCCGCAAAAGGGTGAGCAGCCTGCCGTCCTATGGTTTGGTTCAGGGCGAGGCCCTGCGCCTGGCATCCCTTTATTGCGACCTTCAGGTGTACAAGCATACGTTTGTACCCAGGAGGGTACCCCTCCTCACGGATTGGTTTGAGCGGCACCGGTCAGCGTTTCCCGGCATCTTCTGGTGGGAATTCGCCGCGGCCAGCGGTTCCACCCTGGGGGTGTTCGCGCTCTTTCGCGAGGCTGCTTCTCCGGGTCTGGAACCGGTCATGGTTCAACGGATTGTCTCTGCCTACTTCCCATGGGTTTGCGGTTTGCATATCCTCCTGGACTACTTTATCGACCAGGCCGAGGACCGCGCGGGGGGTGACCTCAACCTCGTCAGCTACTATTGCTCCCGTGAGCAGATGAGGGAGAGGCTGCATCTATTCTACCGCGAGGCCTTGAAGGCCGTGTCTTCCCTGCCGGATCACCATTTCCATAAGACGGTCGTCAAGGGTCTCCTGGCGATGTACCTCTCGGACAGGAAGGTGAGGAGCCAGGGTTTGGCGTATATTGCAAGGGAGATGATCCGTATCGGCGGGTTGGGGTGTGCTGTTCTCCACGGGCTCTGCTCCCTCCGCCGGTTGAAATCACAGTAAATACCCGGAGGGATCCGTGTGAAGATTCGTATCGACCCCGCAAGGGCCTACCGCATGATCAATAGCGGTTGCTTGGTGCTGCTTACCGCGGCTCACAAGGATCGAACAAATGTCATGACCATCGCCTGGCACATGCCGGTAAGCATGAAACCCCCTCTTGTCGCCGTCGCGCTCGGCGTGTCGCGTTTTACGACTGAACTGGTTGATGCCAGCGGGGAGTTTGCCATCAACATCCCGCCTGCAAACATGCTGGCCAAGGCCAGGCGCGCCGGGTCCATCAGCGGCCGGGACATGGACAAGCTGGCGGAACTCGATCTCGCCTTCTCTTCGGGGAAGGCGACCAGGGCCCCGGTCCTCCAAGACTGCCTTGGATACATGGAATGCAAGGTGGTTAACCGGGTTCCAGCCGGGGACCACACTGTTTACATAGCCGAGGTGGTATCGGCTGCCGCTGAGGACACGGTTTTCGATGGCGCATGGCTCCCCTCAGAGGGGGCATCGCTACTCTTCCACCTTGGCGGGCCGCGCTTCGTCGTTGCCGAGAAGCAGTTTGAGGATGACGCGTAGAAGCAATAAAAAGCACCCCCTGGGGATCCAGGGGGCGCCTTGGAGAGGGTCGTATTGGCTTCTTGATGCGCGTTATTTGATGATTACCATCTTGTAAGTCGGATCCCAATTCACGTTAGCCGAAAGGGCTTCGGATACGAACCGGATCGGCACGAGCGTGCGTCCGTGTTTCACGAAGGCCGGCACATCCAGGGTGACCGGCTGGCCGTTGACCAAGGCCTCCGTGCTGCCGATGGTCAGGATAACGGTCGTTGTCTGATTCTGAATGGTTACGGTGTTAGTCGCCTGATCCCAGTTAACAGTGGCGCCAAGGGATTCGGAGATCGCCCGGAAGGGAACGACGGTACGGTTGTAAACGATCTCCGGCACCACATCGAACTTGGGCTGCTTGCCTTTGACGAATACCTTAATGTCGTCGTCGCCCTTTTTCTTGAACGCCTCGCCGAGATGCTTGTAGGTCTCGTCATCCTCATAGTCCATCTCAAGGCTATCCATCAGTTCCTCCATGGCGTCGTCCAAGTCGTCCTGTTTGAGGAGCACCCTGCCGAGCGCCTTGGGGAGGCCGGGGGCCTGCGGGATCTTGAGCATGGCCTTTTTTAGGGCTTCGACGGCCTTGCTGTAGTCGCCTTCATCCTCATACACAGATGCCGCGACATAATCATCCTCTGTTTCCAGTTCCTCTTCATCTTTATCTTTTAATTTGAGCTTGTCCTTTCCTTTCCCCTTTTCTTCCATATCAGAATCGTCATCCGAGGAATCATCTGTGGCAAGGGTGCTTTCCAACTGAAAGTACTTGCTGTATTTCCCGTAATTGGCCTTCGACTCTTTGTGATCGTCATCATTGTCATCGGCCAAGACCGCGGCCGTGTTACCCAGAATCAACCCTACAGCCAACATGATGGAAAGGAATCGACGTATTGTGGGTTTCATATTTAGAAGCCTCCTTGTTTGTTTTGGAATTTAGGTTTGAAATAGCTATTCGCAAAGGAAATCGGTTTTTTGACCATGTAACATTAAATTAAACGCAAATTTTAGGCGTAAAATGCATCAAAAAAGTCTAAAGCCAGGCGTCGCACTTTCGCGCGCCGTCTGGCTGGGAGGGGGCGGTGTTGTCATTATTTATATCGAATAAGAACGAGTAGTTTTACAGGTGATATACTGCTCTGGTGGAGGAATAGTTGTTGGGGACCCGTCCGTTCAAGTTCAGCTTGCTCGCTGAAGATTCCAGTTCCAAGGCCCGTGCCGGGGTGCTCCATACCCCTCATGGCCCGGTGCAAACCCCTGTTTTTATGCCTGTGGGCACAAGGGCGACGGTTAAGACCATGTCGGCGGAAGAAATGGGTGAGATGGGGGCATCCATCCTGCTGGCCAACACATACCACCTCTACCTGCGTCCGGGTGATGACCTGATAAAGGAGGCAGGCGGCCTGCACCGGTTCATGAACTGGCCCCGCCCGATCTTGACCGATAGCGGCGGTTTTCAGGTATTCAGTCTGGCAGCCTTTCGCCGGATTACCCCTGACGGGGTCCGGTTTCGGTCTCACCTTGATGGCAGCGAACACTACCTCACACCGGAGCGCGTCATGGCCATCGAGGAGAACCTCGGGGCGGATATTGTAATGCCGCTGGATGTCTGCCCGCCCTATCCCTGCAGTTATGAGGATGTATCTAAAGCAGTGGACCTCTCTGCCGAGTGGGCCAGGAGGTCGGTGATCTCGCGGAGCCGGGGCGACCAGGCCCTCTTCGGGATTGTCCAGGGAGGTGTGCACCCCGACCTGCGTGCGCGCAGCGCCGCAGCGACAGTCGAACTCAACCTCCCCGGGTACGCTATAGGGGGGCTCAGTGTCGGCGAACCCAAGGAGCTTTTGCTCGGAGTGCTGGATACCACAGTGCCTCTGCTGCCGGAGGGCAAGCCCCGGTACCTCATGGGGGTGGGGAGCCCGGATCTGCTTCTGGAGGGTGTCTGGCGCGGGGTGGATATGTTCGACTGTGTCATGCCCACGCGCATGGCTCGTACCGGCACGGTTTATACGGCCAACGGTCGGCTGGTATTAAGGAACGCCGCTTATAGTCGGGACTTCAGCCCGATAGAGGAAGAATGCGACTGCCTGGCCTGCCGTAGCTACACCAGGGCCTACATACGTCATCTCCTTAAAGCCGGGGAAATCCTGGGACTCCGGCTCTGCACCTGGCACAACCTCTCCTTCATTCTTCGTTTCATGAACCGCATTCGCGAGGCTATTATGGAAGGCCGGCTCGACGAGCTCCGTCGGCGTTTTCTGGAAATAGAGGCCCGCTGGTAGGCTTTTTTCAATAACCCGTATGAGTGAATATACTTTACCACGATACTAGAGAGTGGGTCTGAAACAACGGTCCTTTTTTCCTGGTCGGTGGCCTGGAGGAGATACGACGATGAGTGACAAACCTGACAAAGGCAAGAAGGAAGTACCACTAATACTCATAAACGAGAGCCTGTGCAAGAGGTGCGGCATTTGCAGCGCCTTTTGTCCCACCAAGGTCTTTGACGCCCGCGAGGATGGGTTACCTTTGGTGGCGCGTGGATTCGATTGTATATGGTGCGGATTATGTGAGATGCGCTGCCCTGATTTTGCCATCCTTCTGAAAGGTGAAAACGAGCAGGACGGCCAGAAAGAACCGCAGGGTGGCGAGCCTGTTGCCAAGCCGACGGCAAATGGGGTCCCAAAGGATAAAGAACCGGTAGCCGGGGGGGTGTCGTGATGAACGCGATGGTTGAAACACAAAATATCCGCATGATGCAGGGCAACGAGGCCGTTGCCGAAGGGGCCCTGGCCGCAGGGTGTCGGTTTTATGCAGGTTATCCCATTTCCCCTTCGTCAGAGATAGCGGAGATACTGTCCGCCCGCTTGCCGCGTTTCGGTGGCAGATTCATTCAAATGGAAGACGAGATCGGCAGTGTTGCCGCAATTATCGGGGCATCGCTCACCGGAGCGAAATCGATGACGGCTACCAGCGGGCCGGGTTTCTCCTTGATGCAAGAAAACCTTGGTTATGCAAGCCTGGCCGAGATCCCGATCGTTATCGTTAACGTGATGCGAGTTGGACCCAGTACAGGGATGCCTACCTCACCCTCTCAAGGGGATGTAATGCAGGCACGGTGGGGGACGCACGGGGACCACCCCGTCGTGGCCCTGGCGCCGTCCTCCGTCAAGGAGTCCTTTCAATTGACGGTCGAGGCCTTCAATATATCCGAGGAGTTGCGTGTTCCGGTCATCCTTTTGTTGGACGAGGTAATCGGGCACATGAGGGAGAAGGTCCTTCTGCCGGATCCCGGTTCGCTGCGGGTTTCGGAGAGAAAGAAGGCCAGCGGGCCCCGTGAGGGACTCCTTCCCTACAAGCCTGATGCGGACGGGGTTCCGCCTATGGCTCTTTTCGGACAAGGACACCGTTGCCACGTCACAGGCCTGTATCATGACGAGCGGGGTTTTGCCAGCAGCAGCCCGGCCAACGCCTCCGCCCTCATACGGCGGCTCCACGACAAGATAGAAATGGCGAAAGACCGGATTACGATAACCCAGGGTGTGGGCCTGGACGACGCCGAGGTTGTGGTGGTGGCCTATGGTTCCACCGCAAGGGCCTCCTTGAGGGCGGTCAAGGATGCCAGGGAGAAGGGCATCAAGGCCGGGCTGCTGAAGCTGATGACCATCTGGCCCTTCCCGGCGGAACGGGTTAAGGCGGCCCTTGGACCGAAAGTGAAGCACGTGATCGTCCCGGAGATGAACCTGGGTCAACTCGTGGGCGAGGTTGAGCGGGCGGTCTACGGTGCGGCACCGGTTACTCCGGTAAGTAAGGTCTCGGGGCACTTGTTTCAGCCCGTCGAGGTGCTGCGAGTCATTGAGGATGCGGTCGCCGATCGGGTCGGCTTCACAAATAGGAGAGGGGGGTAAACATGCCGGAGAAGACAGGGGTAATGACTGCAGAGGAAAAGGCCCGCGAGCACATCCGCATGCAGAACCTTCCTCATATATGGTGTCCGGGGTGTTCCAATGGAATAACCACCCGGGCTATTGTGAGGGCTTTTGAAGAAACGGGAGTGGATCCGGATAAAACGGTGGTGGTATCCGGTATCGGTTGTTCGTCCCGTACCACGGGTTACCTTGATTTTGACACGTTGCACACCACCCACGGGAGGCCTTTGGCCTTTGCCACGGGAATCAAGCTGGCTAACCCTGAGCTCAAAGTCGTGGTGATCAGCGGTGATGGAGACACCGCGGCCATCGGGGGGAACCACTTTATCCATGCCGCGCGCCGCAATATTGACATCACCCATATCTGTTATAACAACAGCATATATGGCATGACCGGCGGGCAGTATTCGCCGACGACGCACCTGGGGGACCGGGCGACCACCGCGCCATACGGTCACCTTGAAAGGGAGTTTGACCTGTGCGAACTCGCCCAGGCGGCCGGCGCCACCTATGTTGCGCGGGGTACGGCCTATCATTTCGTTCCGCTTGTCAATTATATCAAGAAGGCCTTGAAGCATAAGGGCTTCTCTTTTGTAGAGGTTATAAGCACCTGCCCTGTTTACTACGGAAGGTTGAATGGCATAAAGAACGCCCCGGACCACCTGCAATGGGTGGCCGACAGGTCGGTGACCGTAAAGCAGGCGGAGAAACTTACCGCAGAAGAGCGGGCGCAGAAGTACGTGATTGGGGAATTTGTGCAAAAAGAAGCCCCCGAGTATGTAGAAAACTATATGCGGCTCATCGAGTCCGCCAGGGGTGATAACGGTGACCGGAACCAGAAGTAACCTTCACGTCGAAGTGCGGCTGGCCGGGACCGGCGGGCAGGGACAGGTGCTTGGCTCGATCATCCTGGCGGAGGCCGCCGGTATCCATGAGGGCTATACGGTTGTTCAGACCCAGGACTATGGCCCTGAGTCTCGGGGCGGGGCCAGCAAGGCCGAGGTGGTTATCAGTTCCGACGACGAGGTCGATTACCCCAAGGTAACGATACCGGACCTGCTGGTGGCGATGAGCCAGGACGCTTTCAACAAGTATTGTGGTGACGTAAAGAAAGGCGGCGCGGTGCTCGTGGATGCATCCTGGGTGAAGGATACGTCGAAACCATGCCCTGGCAAGGTTTATTCCCTTCCCATAACTGAAATCGCGCGCGAGCAGGTGGGGAAGACTCTGGCGGCAAATGTCGTCGCCCTGGGAGCGGTCGTGGGCGTCTTGGACATCATAAGTTACGACTCTATGGAGAAGGCCGTGCTGGCCCGGGTTCCCCGCGGTACCGAAGACTTGAATAGAAAGGCTCTGCGAGCGGGGTATGAAGCGGTCCGGCAACTTGTAGAGGGTTCGAAGTTGCACAGGGAAACGGAGGTTCACACATGATGGTTAATGCAGTTCTCGATCTGAAACGCCATGAGGCCAACCCTTTGGAAGCTGTGCGCTGGCAGATTCGCCGCGCTGTAGACGCTCTTGGCCTTGAGCCAGCGGTTTTCGAAATACTTAAAGAACCCCAGCGTTTCCTGGAGGTATCCATCCCGGTGGTAATGGACACCGGTGAAGTGCGAGTATTCAAGGGGTACCGATCTCAGCACAACGATGTCCTTGGCCCTTGCAAGGGTGGGATTCGCTTTCACCCCGAGGTTTCTGTGAATGAGGTTAAGGCCCTTTCGGCTTGGATGACTATAAAGTGCGCCCTGCTTGGACTACCCTTTGGAGGCGGCAAGGGCGGCGTAATCTGCAACCCCAAGGAGATGTCTCCCCGGGAGATTGAGGAGCTCAGCAGGGCGTATGTGCGGGCC
>DYIG01000032.1:10552-12488 GCA_020723725.1 Thermaerobacter marianensis
AGTTTATCGGGCCTGACCGTGACATACCGGCTCCGGACGTTTATACCAACCCCCAGGTCATGGCCTGGATGGTGGATGAGTACTCGCGGCTGAGGCAGTCCAACGCCCCGGGTGTTATCACCGGCAAACCGATAGTTGTCGGGGGCTCTTTGGGCCGGACGGAGGCCACCGGAAGGGGCTGCGTTGTGACCGTCAAGGAGGCGGCCAACAGGCTAGGTCTTAGCCTGCGTGGGGCCAGGGTTGCCGTGCAGGGCTTTGGAAACGTGGGGAGTGCCGCTGCCTGCTTGATATACCGGGAGGGCGCAACAGTTGTAGCAATTAGTGATTCCAGGGGCGGGATTTACAGCCCTGCCGGACTCGATCCCTTCAAGGTTCTCGATTTCAAAGGAAGGACAGGCTTTGTCACTGGATACCCGGGCAGCCAGCTGGTTACCAATGAAGAGCTGCTGGAATTGGATTGCGATATTTTGATCCCTGCGGCTTTGGAGAACCAGATTAACGCTGACAACGCCCATCGTATCAGGGCCAGGATTGTCGCCGAGGCCGCCAACGGCCCGACAACCCCTGAAGGCGATGCGGTGTTGTTCAACCGTGGGGTCATGGTTATACCGGATGTGCTGGCGAATGCCGGCGGTGTCACCGTTTCTTATTTTGAGTGGGTGCAAAACCTATATAGCTACTACTGGACAGAGGCCGAGGTGAATGAGAGACTGGGGCAGATGATGAGCCGCGCCTTCGGTGATGTTTTTGATACGCACCGGCGCCACGGCGCCAGCCTGCGTGATTCCGCCTATATGGTGGCGATCAAGCGTCTGGCTGAGGCCATGCGTGTCCGGGGGTGGCTTGGCCGTCCCGCTCGTTAGAAGCATCTTTTTCACCGGGCCTCTAGTGGCTGGTAACCCCCATCAGATGGTATACTCCATAGGAGGTTCTGAAGGGCGGGTTACATAGATTTGAAAGAGAAACTGGAGGAACTGAAACGCCGGCGGCAGGAGGCCCTTAACGGAGGCGGCCCTGACCGTATCGCCCAGCAGCACGGAAAGGGTAAGATGACGGCCAGGGAGCGGCTGGATCGGCTCTTCGACCCCGGCACGTTCGTTGAATTGGATATGTTCGCGGAGCACCGTGCCCGCGATTTCGGCATGGACCGGCGGCGCGCCCCAGGGGACGGGGTGGTAACCGGCTATGGCATGGTGAATGGGCGTGTCTGCTATGCCTTCGCCCAGGATTTCACCGTGATCGGCGGGACCCTCGGGGAGGTTCACGCCAACAAGATCTGCAAGGTAATGGATCTGGCGTTGAAGTCGGGCGCTCCCTTCATCGGGATAAACGATTCAGGAGGGGCCAGGATTCAGGAAGGGATTGATGCTCTCGACGGGTTTGCCCGTATCTTCGCTCGCAATACCTGGGCCTCGGGTGTGATCCCCCAGATCTCCGTTATTATGGGGCCCTGTGCCGGTGGCACCGTGTATTCCCCGGCATTGACCGACTTCATTTTCATGGTGGATCAGACCAGCCAGATGTTCATCACTGGCCCGGAGGTCATCAAAACCGTTACCGGTGAGGAGATTTCCGTCGAGGAACTGGGCGGTGCGAGGACACATACCCACCGCAGCGGCGTGGCTCACTTTTTCGCCCCGGACGAGGATTCCTGTATCGCGCAGATCAAGAGGTTGCTCGGTTTCTTGCCCCGGAACAACCTGGAGGACCCCCCTATGGGGCCGCTTGACGACCCCCTGGACAGGCGCGACGAGGGCCTCAATGAGGTTGTGCCCGCTGACCCGAATAAGGGTTATGATGTCCGCCAGGTGATCCGCAGCCTCGTTGACAGGGGTGATTTCCTGGAGGTGCAGGGTTTTTTTGCGCCCAACGCCGTTGTGGGGTTTGCCCGTTTCGGCGGCAGGGCGACAGGGGTGATCGCCAACCAGCCACGGGT
>DYIG01000033.1:0-5294 GCA_020723725.1 Thermaerobacter marianensis
ACGAGAAAACCAGCTTGCACCCGTGTATTTCTCCTTGCGCAACCCCAAAGTTGATCGGGGACAGGCAGAGGTGGACAGGGTGAGGCGGCGATTGGATAAAGCGTCCTATATAGGGGAAGCGCTGATGCGTGAGTACCTGTCGCTCCTCGTGGATTCGGATGACTTCGAGGATGACGCAGCCCCTGGCTTCCTTGTTAACCCTTTGACCGAGGAACGGATGGAGCTGGATCGGTTCTATCCACCCAGGGTGGCCTTTGAGTTCAACGGCCCCCAACATTACGGCGCTACGGAGCTGTTCTCCGAGGAAAAGGCTACCAAACAGCGGGTCCGGGACTATATGAAGTTGGGGATCTGTGCCACGAGGGGAATCAGTTTGGTGATCATCCACCCGGAGGATCTGGCTCTGGAAAGCATGCGGCAGAAAATCGGTAATCTCCTGCCGCTGCGGGACCTGGATGGGCATGAGCAGCTCATCGCATTTCTTAAGTCTATCAGCCGCCGGTATCGCTTGGCTGCCAAACGAAAAAGCCCATTAGCCTCAGTGGGCAGTGACCAAGCCTGACTGTTGGTATCATATGATCGTCCAATTGTGGGATTACTTCCAGGTGCGCCACTCCAACCTCGTTAACCGTAATAAGCCCTGGCGATGGCCGCGCCAACCCTCGCGTTGTTGCGAAGCAGGGCGATGTTGGCCTCTATCGTCGCCCCGTCGGTCAACTGAGCCAGCCGCGATAGGAGATGTGGGGTAACGGGTTTGCCGGTTATCCCGCGCCGGGCAGCCTCATCCACGGCCTGTTGAATCGCAGCCTCCATGACCCCGCCATTTAGCTCATCCTCCGGCCGGATGGGGTTGGCGATCAGCAGCCCTCCCTTTAGACCCATGGCCCACTTGACCTTCATTACGGCCGCCGCCTCTTCGGGGCTATCGACCCTCTGCGGGACCGGGAAGCCGCTGTCCCTCAAGTAGAAGGCGGGGAAGGAGTCCGTGCCGAAGCCGATCACCGGAACGCCGAGTGTCTCCAGGTACTCTAGTGTGAGGCCGAGGTCCAGGATGGCCTTGGCCCCGGCACACACCACCGCCACGTCGGTCCGGGCCAGCTCCGTGAGGTCGGAGGAGATGTCGAAGGTACTACTGGCGCCGCGATGGACCCCGCCGATGCCGCCGGTCACGAATACCCGTATCCCGGCCAGGCTGGCGATGGCCATGGTCGCCGACACGGTAGTGGCCCCGTTCCTGCCGAGCGCGGCCACCACCGGGAGGTCGCGCACCCCGACCTTCTCAAAACGCCCGGGTTCCGCCAGGGCGTGCAGTTCAGCGGGGGTCAGCCCCACGGTCGGGCGGCCCTGGATGACGGCGATGGTCGCCGGGACACAGCCAGTCTCCCGGATGATGCCCTCCAGCTCCATGGCGGTCTCGACATTGTGGGGGTGGGGGAGGCCGTGGGCGATCACGGTGGATTCCAGGGCCACCACCGGTTGTCCCGCCTCCAAAGCCTCCCGGACAGCGGGTCTGACATCCAATAACACCGTCATGGCCGCACCCCTCTCGCGTTTTTGTGCCCCAGCCTATTTTGCCACATGATACAATTGGCCATAGTGTACCGCCGGGAACGGGGGGTTGGATCGGTGAAAGTATATTTCATCGGCGCCGGACCGGGTGACCCGGATTTGATAACCGTTAAGGGACTGCGGCTCCTGGCCTCTGCCGATGTCGTCATATACGCTGGTTCCCTGGTCAATCCGGAGATCCTTGAGATGGTTCGGGATGGCGCCGAGCTGCATGATAGCGCCGGGCTAACGCTGGAGGAAACGATAGAAATAGTCAAACGGGCGACCACTGAGGGTAAAACCGTGGTCAGGTTGCACGCGGGTGACCCGTCTCTCTACGGAACGGTTCGCGAGCAGATGGAGGGGTTGGAGTCGGCGGGGATAGAGTGTGAGGTGGTCCCCGGGGTCAGTTCATTCTCGGCGGCGGCCGCGTCCCTGCGCAGGGAGTACACCGTGCCCGGCGGGGCGCAGACGCTAATCATTACCCGCATGGCCGGGCGGACGCCGGTCCCCGAGACCGAGAGGCTTGCTAGCCTAGCTTTACATAAGTCCTCCATGAGCATTTACCTGAGCGTTCACCTGATCGAGGAGGTTGTCCGGGAACTGCTGGCCGGGTATCCCCCGGATACACCTGTGGCTGTGGTGGAGAAAGCGAGCTTGCCAGAGGAACGCGTAATATCGGGCACGCTCGATGACATCGCCGCAAAGGTCAAGGAAGCCGGGATCCGTAAAACCGCTCTGATCCTGGTGGGGGAGTTCCTCACCGTTGAAGGTCGGCGTTCCCTGCTCTATGACCCAGCGTTCAGCCATGGTCTCCGGGAGGGCAAGCCCGATGGGCAGGGGAAGATCTGGGTGGTTGGCCTCGGTCCGGGCGGCCTGTCGGACATGAGCTTCCGCGCCTGCGAGGCGCTGCGGGAAGCTGAGGTTATCGTTGGGTACCAGACCTATCTCGACCTGATCCCCGGTTTCCTGGACGGGAAGACGGTTGTCGGCAGCGCCATGACGCAGGAGGTTGAACGCTGCAGCGAGGCCCTGGCCATTGCCCGCTCCGGCAAGAAGGTGGCCGTTGTCTGCAGCGGAGACCCCGGGGTGTACGGCATGGCCGGGCTGATCATGGAACTGGCCGCTTCCGAGGGAGGGGTACCGATAGAGGTGATCCCCGGCATAACCGCGGCCACGGCAGCGGCCGCCCTGTTGGGGGCCCCTTTGATGAACGACTTCACCGTGATCAGTCTGAGCGACCTGATGACCCCCTGGGAGGTTATCGAGAGGCGTCTGATTGCCTCCGCCGAGGGGGACTTGGTCACGGTGCTGTATAACCCCAGGAGCCGGAAACGCATAGCGCAGCTTGAACGTGCCAGGGAGATCTTCCTGCAGCACCGCGGCGCGGATACCCCGGTTGGCATTGTGCGCAAAGCCGGTCGTGAAGGCGAGCAGGTTACCCTCACAACACTTGGGGACATGCTCAACAGTGAAGTGGACATGCTCTCGACGGTGATCGTGGGCAATTCGCAGACCCGGGCACTTGATGGCCGCATGGTCACCGCGAGGGGGTACGTTATTTGAACCCCCAACATCATTTGAACCCTCAACACCCTGTGGTGTGGGTCCTCGGGGGGACTACCGAGGGGCGTGAGGTCGTGGCGGCCCTTTCTGCCTCGGGGTTCCGAGTGCTGGCCACGGCTGTAACCGGGTACGGTTGTGACCTCTTGGGGCAGGCCGGTGCGGCCGAACTCCGCGCTGGCGCCATGGACCAGCAGGGTATGGAGGAGTTTATCGGCCGTGAGGGGGTCTGTGCCGTCATCGACGCCACCCACCCCTATGCCGAGGAAGTTTCCAGGAACGCGCGCAACGCCTGCCAACGCAGCGGGATACAATATTTGTGCTTTGAAAGGGGCTCATCCCCGCTGGGGCAAAACCCGCTTGTCAGGCGGGCAAAGGGTTACGAGGAAGCGGCCCGGCTCGCGGCTGACCTGGGTGAGGTTATATTCCTCACCACCGGAAGCAAGACCCTCCGGACCTTCGTTGAAGCAGCCAGAGCGAAGGGGCGGCGGGTTGTTGCCCGCGTCCTTCCCCAGCCGGGGGTTGTCGATCACTGCATCGGTTTGGGGCTTACGCCCCGGGATATTGTGGCCATGCAGGGCCCTTTCAGCCGAGAGCTTAACCGGGCACTGTTCCAGGAATATGGGGCTTCGGTCGTTGTGACCAAAGACAGCGGTGAAGCCGGTGGCGTGTCGGCTAAGGTTGGAGCGGCCCTGGACCTGAACCTCCCGGTGGTGGTGATAGATAGGCCTGAAAGTGGCGGGGAACGGGCCACAGTGGTGCGTTCCCCTGGAGAACTACCGGGGTTATTAAATGGGATGGGTATACGGGTTTAAAATGTTGGGGGGTGAAGCGCATGGATAAGACAGCGGCGGTTGTGGTGGCTCACGGCAGTCGCCGGGAATCCTGCGTTGGGTCGGAATTGCAAAGGACCATCGATGCCGTAAGGCGGCGCCTGCCCGGGGTCGAGGTCAACTGGGCCGCCCTGCAGTTCAATATGCCCAATCTTAAGAAAGCCGTGGAAGAGGCCGTCGAAGGCGGGGCTACCAGGGTCATTGTGGTCCCGATGTTCCTTTTCCAGGGGAACCATGTGTTCCAGGACATTCCGGGGGAATTGGACGAGCTGCGCGAGCGGTTCCCTGATGTGGAGATTATATGCACGGGACATATCGGCCCGGATCAGCGGGTGGCCGACATACTGACCGAGAGGATCCAGGGGGTGACGGGAAGGATCTACGGGGCCGGGGGTTTTTTTGTCCATGACCCACTCGAAATAGAGCACCGCAGCTTCGACATTATTGAGGAACTGCTTCCCGGATTGGATATGAACCTGGAAGAGAAGAGTGTCGTAAAACGGGTCGTTCACACCACAGGCGACCCCTCAATTGCCGAGGCTGTTTACATAAGCCAAGGGGCGATAGAGGCGGGGAGGCAGGCGCTCCGTGCAGGGGGCGATGTCTTCTGTGATGTGAACATGGTCCGCTCCGGAATCAAGGCGTCCATCCTGACCCGTTATGGGGGGAGGGCCCTTAGCCTGATCGATGACCCCTCTGTAGCAGAATCAGCCCGGTCCTTACATACCACCCGGTCGGCAGCCGCAGTGATAGAAGGCGCGGCCCGAAACGGTTTTGACGGCGAGGTGGTCGCCATAGGCAACGCGCCCACAGCTTTGTTCACTTTGATCGATTTGGTTCAGAAAGGGAGGGCGCGCCCCGCTCTTGTGGTAGGCGTGCCGGTCGGATTTGTGGGAGCCAGGGAGTCCAAGGAGGCCCTGGAGCAGTCCGGGCTCCCCTGCATAACGGTTCGCGGTACCCGTGGAGGAAGCAATGTGGCGGCAGCCATTGTCAACGCGCTCCTACTGCTCCTTTGAATCCCTGACGGCCGCTGGAGAGGCTATGGCCCCCGCCACCTGCGGGGAGCTCGTTCAGGGCACCGTTGATGGGGACCCGCTTCTGGTCACTTGTCCCATAGACCTGTATGCCAGGGTCCGCGTAGGTTTGGTTCCAGGGTGCGACCAAATCTTGACGTTTCCGGAATCGCCGAAGGTTGCCAGGGCAGTCCGGCGGACGATGGATTACCTCTTGCCCGAGGGGGGTAGCGCACCGTTGGGTGGCATGGCCGAGGTGATAAGCCCGATTCCGCGCGGCAAGGGGATGGCTTCGAGTTCAGCCGAAATAGCCGCGGCCTGCCAGGCCACCGCCAGG
>DYIG01000033.1:5304-12447 GCA_020723725.1 Thermaerobacter marianensis
TCCCCTGGGAGATAGCCCGTTTGGCGTTGTCCATAGAACCGACCGATGGCGTTATGTTCCCGGGGGTTGTCAGGTTTGACCACCTCCAGGGGCGCCATTTGAGGTGCTTCGGGGAACCCCCTCCTATTGATATGATTGTTCTCGACCTGGGCGGCGAGGTCGACACCGTTAGTTTCAATCGTGCGCCCGGTTTGGCAAAGCGGAACCTGGCCAAGGAGCCGGAGGTTCGGGAGGCGTTGGACCTAGTAAGCAGAGGCTTTCAAGAGGGGGACCCATCCCTTATCGGGCGGGGGGCCACGCTCAGCGCCCTGGCCCACCAGTCTGTCTTGCCCAAAAAAGCCCTGGGGGCGCTGCTGGACCTTGCTTCCGAACTGGGGGCGATCGGGGTGAACATCGCGCACAGCGGCACGGTTGCCGGTTTGCTCTTTGACGCCCGGCGTTTTCAGGCCACGCCTTTTCGGGGGGCAAAAAACCTGTTGCGGCACCGTTTGGAGGGTTGGATTCAGGGCGCCAGGGTGTTTGGCCAGGCACGCCTGATATCGGGAGGGGTCATATAGATATGGCCCGGGGGATTAGTCCCGGGCCTTTAGGTCCCCAGATGTCACATGCGAAAGTAAGGTTCCTTAACGGCGAACGGTTGGCTGCTGCTGGGCCTGCTGGTACACCTTGTAGGTCGGCTCCTCGGCCTCTACCTGGTTAACTCGGTTCCGCAGTGGTTGGATTACCTGGCTTTCGACAGTCTGGGCGAGCTGCGCATAGAGCTGTTTGGCCTTCTGGTCTTGTGTATCCAGTGCGAATGACTTTAGACTGGCTTCAGCCGATTCCAACTGGGAAAGGCACATGTGCAATTTCTGTCCTACCGTCATGCCATATCGGCCTCCTCAATTAATAACTGCTGGGGACAATTTAGGTTTTGTTCGATTTTGGAACGGTATACTGGAATGCCGGAGGTTTAATTTTGAAGTTATTGATTGGTCAGTTGGCAACAATGACAGGGCTGCCCATTTGGCGCGTGGCATCTGCCGACCCTTTTGAAGAAGAGAAGGCTATTCTGCGTGATCGCCAGGATGCTGGGATAGAAATACCATTTTGCAAGGGTAAGCCGGAGGAGCGCTGTGACCCTGGCCGCCTCCTCTCCGGGGCACGTTCCATTATCTGCTTCGCCCTCCCTTACAATCAGTCCTTTGCGAGCATCCCGAAGGACACCAGGTCGCAGGGGGCGCCTGATGTGTTACGGGGGGAGATATCACGATACGCCTGGGGGCAGGACTACCATGAGGTCTTTGGCTCCAGGCTCCGCCAGCTCGTGTCTTTTTTAAAGGAGCGTTACCCAGACGAGGGGTTCTATATATCGGTGGACACCGGTCCCCTCATTGAACGCGCTGCTGCCCGGCGGGCGGGGCTCGGTTGGATAGGCCGCAACTGCTGCCTGATCACCCCCGAGGCGGGGTCCTGGGTGTTCCTGGGGCTTGTTTTGACGACGCTCCACCTGGAGCCTGATCCCGTTGACAGGTGGGGTGAGGGCTTTGGCTCAGGGTGTGGTGATTGCGACCGGTGCCTGAAGGCCTGTCCCACCGGCGCCTTGATCGCTCCCGGTGTGCTGGATCCGCAGCGATGCCTCGCCTATGTCACACAGATGAAGGGATCGGTACCTGTGGAGCTGCGGGGAAGGATGGGGAGGCGTATCTGGGGGTGTGACACCTGTCAGGCCGTCTGTCCCCATAACCGCAGTCTGGGTGGAGTTGTCGCGATCCCCGAGGAGTTCCGCCCCCGGCGGGTCGAGGAAGCCAGGCCCTCCCTTAACTGGCTGGCTTCAATGGACAACCGCTCGTTCAAGGGTGTATACGGCGACACGGCCGTCGCCTGGCGAGGGCGAAAGGTCCTGCGAAGAAACGCCCTTATCGCCATGGGCAATGCCGCCCCGGCTGACGCCCTGCCAACCTTGGCGGAGGCCCTTGGGGACCAGCGCACGGACATACGGGTTTCTGCAGCCTGGGCGCTGGGCCGACTTGCTGCCACCCATCCCCCTGCAAAGGGGATGGTGACAGCCGTTTTACGGGGGGCGCTGGAGTCCGAAAGCGACCCGGTTGTGAGGGAGGAGATTCTGTTGGCGCTGGGTGAAGACGCATGAAGGTTCTCGTTTTATCCGATACACACATGCCGCACAGGATGAAGTCGCTCCCTCCAGGGGTCTACGGGGCCCTGGAGCAGGCGGATGCCATCCTTCATGCCGGGGATTTTACTTCGGTGGAGATCCTTGAGGAACTGGGTTTGTTCGCCCCGCTCCACGCTGTGGCCGGTAACTCCGATCCCTATGAAATCTGGAACAGGTTACCGCGGCGGTTGGTGGCAGAGTTAGGGGGCTACCGCATCGGCCTCATCCACGGCGATGGCGCGCCCCGGCATGCGGTTCATGATCATGCTTTTGCCTCCTTTAAGGGCGTTGACTGTGTGGTTTTCGGGCATACCCACAAACCCTTTGCCGAGTGGAGGAAAGCTAGTGGCGGGCGCCAAAAGACCCTGCTGTTCAACCCCGGGTCTGTAGGCGAGCCCCGCTACGGTTCAAGCGCTTCATACGGCTGGTTAAGGCTCGGCGAGTCCCCCGAATTCCCGATCGAGTTCGAACACGTTCCCGTGAGACTGTCCAGTCCCTGAAGATGCAAAAGGGGACTGAAAGCTATAGAATTAATGCCATTGATGGAGGATTCAATGAAGCGTTTCAAACCGTTTCCCTTGATGGTTTTGGGAATGATCGCCCTGATGGCCGCGTTGATCAGCGGGCTGATGAGGCTGGGGTGGGGGCTGCCTGTGGTGCGGCCGGGACTGGCCGAACTGCACGGGCCTCTGATGATTTCCGGGTTTTTGGGCACACTGATCTCGCTGGAGAGGGCGGTGGCGCTCCAAAGGTGGTGGACTTATGCCGCGCCCCTTTTGACCGGATTGGGTGCGGTGTCCCTTGTGGCGAATCTCCCCGGGACGCCAGGGTCCCTGCTCATGACCCTGGGCAGCGGGGTGATGGTGGCTATATTCGTCCTGCTGTTACGCCTCCAACCCACGTTCTATACGGTGATTATGGGCATCGGCGCAGTCGCCTGGTTTATCGGGAACGTGCTTTGGTTGGCGGGGTGGCCGATCCCGCGGTTCGTGCTCTGGTGGGCCGGTTTTCTCATTCTGACCATAATGGGGGAGCGGCTGGAACTCAGCAGACTTGTACGTCTTACGAGTTTAAGCCGGCTGGCCTCACTGGCGGCCACAGGGGTTTTCCTGGCGGGGATGGTTTGGACCAGTGTATCCTTTGAAGCCGGTGTCCGGTTGGCGGGAATCGGTATGCTGGCGCTTACCTTGTGGTTGGCCCGGCACGATATAGCACGGCGGACCATAAGACAACCGGGGTTGACCCGCTACATCTCAGTATGCCTGCTATCGGGGTACGTTTGGCTGGGCGTCGGGGGCGCCCTGGCAGTGGCCTATGGGGGGGCTGAGGCCGGGCCTCAATATGACGCCATGCTGCATGCCGTATTCCTCGGGTTCGTGTTCGCCATGATCTTCGGACACGCGCCCATTATCTTCCCGGCTGTGCTGGGTCTGATGATATCCTTCCGCAACACCTTTTATATACACCTGTTGATGTTACATCTGACGTTACTCCTCAGGGTGGCCGGAGACGTGACCGATTGGTTGCCCGGGCGCCAGTGGGGAGGGCTCCTCAACGTTATTGTTCTGATTCTGTTCTTGATTAACACGGGGTATGCGATTTTAAAGCCGGCCGAAACCGGTCGGACCTAGAGGCGGTTCTTTAGGGGGGCGGGCGTGTTGGACCGGCCGATGACCATCTTTGAACACCTGGAGGAACTCCGTCGCAGGCTCCTGGTTGTGGTGGCCGGTCTGGCCGTTACAACCGCTGTGGCCTGGCATGTCGTCCCCTTTGTGCTGGACAGCCTTCTTCGACCCGCCAGGGCTGCTGGAGCCAAGTTCATCCAACTTTCACCGGCAGAAGGCTTTTGGGTGTATCTTAAGCTGGCGGTGGTGACTGGCCTGGTTCTCGACATGCCGTTGATCATTCATCAGGTTATGAGCTTCATTTGGCCGGCGCTCAACCGGGTGGAGCGACGTTTTGCCTTGTTCGTGCTGCCTTCGGTTATTTTTCTGTTCTTAGCTGGTATAGGCTTTTCCTATTTTGTCTTTCTTGGTCCCATGTTTAAGTTTCTGCTGGGGTTTACGATTCCTGGTGTTACACCCTCCCTTTCACTGGGTAATTACATAAGTTTTGCGCTTAATCTGATAATTCCCTTCGGCATCACCTTTCAACTACCTGTAGTAGTGGCTTTTTTATCGGCGGTCGGACTCCTTACCCCTCAGTGGCTGAGGAGGAACCGCAAGTACGCCATACTCGTCATTTTTATAGTCGCTGCTTTCCTTACGCCCCCTGACCCGCTGTCACAGATCGTTATGGCCACGCCCATGCTCGCCCTGTATGAGGTAAGCGTCCTCATATCGAGTTTTTTTACACGGCGACATTATTCCCATCGTAGGGATGAGCCCGCTTAATCGCGGATAGCTTCCATGCGCCGCTTGATTATTAAAGCAACCGCTAAAGCAAAAAGGAATATGGACACCAGCACTGTTACGAAATGCAGTTTCATATCCAGGGCGGATTGAAGCACCGGTCTGTCCGGGTGCATCACGAGTTCAGTGGCGGCTATCCAGTAGAATGCCGCCACGGTTCTGGTAAAAAGGAGTGTAGCGGCAACCAGGGGTTGTTTGGAGAGAGAAAGCAGCGCATCCACCGCAATAGATACGGATAACACCTTTAAAGATGTAAGCATGCGGGGCTCAGCAAAGAAAACCGCCCCCCAGACGATCTTTGTGGCCAATATGGCCATCAAGAAGCTTATGATCCAGAGGCCTGTGGCCACGTATTCTGTGGCCAGGAACAGCGAGCCAAGGCCCCTCTTGAAGATCGAAAGGACAGCTATGACCGAGGCCAGGACAAAGAGCCCTAATGCTGCCCACACCCCGGCTCCATGAGCATACACCAGGCGTATTTTCCAGCCTATATTACCCTCGGCAGGGGTTAGGGCAACCGCACCAAGGATGGCCAGGAACAGGATAGTGAGGATGGCTATCTCTTTACGGTTCATCCTGGTTTCTCTAAAGGGCACTACTGGTTTGCTTCCCCTGATCCGGTTGCCTGGAGTATCTGGCTTATCGCCAGAGAAACGGCTTTCAGTCCCGCAATCGGCAAGGTAAGTATGGCCGCATCAATCATCTCGTCCGGTGTGACGCCTGCACTGCGTGCCCGGTCTATATGAATGCTCATGGCTTCGGGAGACTTGTTCATGGTGTGAATCGCGATTAATATCAATTGCTTTTCTCTCTCGCCGAGGCTGCCACCAAGCGACCTCAGGAGGTCCATGTAGGTGCTGGCGACTTCGCTGCGGTGGCGCATCATGAATTCTAAACCCTGGTTGTGTGCTGACATGACGATACCCCTTTCTTATGTCCTTATTTTAATAGCTGTTCTAACGCCTCGGCAACGCCGCTCCGGTTATTGTCACTAACCGTAACCCAATCGGCGGCGGCCTTTGCGCCCGGGGAGGCATTGGCAACTGCAACCCCCTGTCCGGCCCAGGCAAGCATGTCTGAGTCATTATCACCGTTGCCTATGGCCGCCACCTGAGACCGCTCAAAGCCAAGATACCTCGTCAGGTATTCCAATGCGGCGACCTTGGTGCTGCCGTGGCTCACGATATTCAGGGCAAAGTTGTTGGGTTTGTGACAGGTGATCAACCCCTGGAATCGCTCCTGTAAATCCTGAAGGCAGGAGTCTATCTCTTGATAGTAAGGGGTTATCGCTAACATGGATGGCCAGCAAGCGGTATCGGTTTCCCGCAATGAATTAAGGTAAGACACCACGTCAGCCACACCATGGCATTCCAGATAGAAACGCTGGCAAAGGTCTCTGGTTACCTCGTCGATCTCGGAGACCAGCATGATATCCTCGCAATAGGCCCTAACCCCCAGCCCCTTTGTCCTGAGGGATGAGGTGACTCGGGCGGCAATATGTGGGTCCATTGGCCTGTGAAGGTGGAGTGCCTTGCCGCGCACCAGGGCGCCGTTATAACAGATCACCGGCATTCCCGGGTCCAGTTCATTTGCGTAAGGCAGGACGGATGGGTAGGGTCGTCCGGTGGCCAGGGCAAAAATGACCCCATCCTCTTGCGCTTTGCGAATGGCGTTACGGTTATCGGGGCTTATCTGCTGGGCATCGTTCAACAGTGTTCCATCAAGGTCCAGCACCACAAGCCGGGTAATTTTATCAATTGTCTGCATGGGATCCTCCGAACAAAGTATCTGCTTGTGCTCATCCACTTGTCAATCTAGTCATATAGTGCCATAATGGGGGATAACTCTGGTTAGGGGGCTAGTTAAAATGGGTGATGCAAAAGGTTTGGCGGTTAGGCCTGTGTATGTTGCTCTGGTAACCCTCTTACTCATGGGGTTGGCGGCTTGGGCTTGGGCCGCACCCGTGAAAGCCCCTGTTGATTCGGGAGAGGCAAGCGATACAGTGCAGGAAACGGCTGGTACAACTGGTGCCGCAGACCCCGGGGCAGACTACTACGACCTCCTTATGGAGCTTGAGATGTATGACTACGTGCCGGAGGAAAAGTGTCCGACAAAAGGCAAGGCCGGTAAGGTGGCGCCCGGTTTGCTTGCTCTCTAAAGGCCTGAAAAAAGCCCAACTGCCCGGCTCTCATCGTCGCTTGGAAACAACGAGAGGTGTATAATGGCAGAAAAGGAAGAAGGAGCCTCGCTGAGCCCCTTCTTCCCTGGGTTGGAGGATATGGAGAGGGTTGTACTACCTTCTTTATATCCTTCTTTAGTGTGACGAGACCTTGTCGGCCGGTGACCGCAGCCCGGAGTTGTATTTACCGGTCGGGGTGTTAAGGCCCTTTATGCTCGCCACCTCTTCGAGTGTATTGGCATCATACACCACTATCTCGCCTTCTTTGTCCCAGATACTGATGAGCACGTACTTGCCATCATAAGTGAACTCTGGGTGGATACTGACCTTACCCTTCCTCGGGATGATGGTCTTGAGCAGTTTGCACGGGTCTTCCTTATCGAAGACGTAGATCTCAT
>DYIG01000034.1:0-8150 GCA_020723725.1 Thermaerobacter marianensis
AGCTGGAGCGGGTTCGCATAACCGTTTCCCCTGGGGGTTATCAGGTTGCAATCAAATGCTGGGGACGGTATTGTTGCAGCCACTTATTGCCTTCCAAAAACTCGGTTGAGGCGGAGATACAGCGTCTCAGAGAAAGCGGCTTGATTCCATCTTTTAAAGTCCTGAGGTGTGTGGCACGGGCATCGGGCAACATGATGTGGTTTTTGGACGTAAACCCCTAGGGATTTTGGGTTTTTCCGTAGTACCTGCTGCGCCCCTTGGCGGGAGCTATCGCCAGTTCCCCGCTGAAACCGGTGCCGCGCAGGTATTCACCCGATGCGGCCAGGGCTAAATCCGGCCGGTTGCAGTCCAGGCTTAGGTGGGCCAGCAAGACCACTCGCGTCTCCCGGGTTGCGATGCGGGCCAGTGCCCGGGCAGCCTGCTGGTTAGAGAGGTGTCCCGCATCGCTGAGAACCCGCCTGATCAGTTCCGGGGGTCGCCCGGAGCATCGCTGCATCTCCACGTCGTGGTTGCTCTCAAAGATCAGGTAGTTTGAACCGTAGAGAAGCTCTATCGCGTCGTTGTCAACACGGCCAAGGTCGGTGACAATGCCGATCTGCTCGGTTTCAGTGCGCAGAACGAAGCTGACCGGTTCCCCGGTGTCGTGACTCTTGAGGAAGGCACAAACCTGCAGGCCGCCGATCGAGACATCATCCCAGGGGCGGATGGTGCGGCAGAGTTCGCTGTCCAGGGCGCCTATGTGCGGGCGCATCGCCTGCCAAACCGCTGGAGGGGCATAGACGGGGATGCGATAGCGTTGGGGGAACGGGGTTTTTATCTTTAGGGCGTTGATGTGATCAGAATGCTCATGGGAGATGAGGATGCCGTCAAGGGTGGAGGGGTGGATGCCGAGGTCGGCCAGCTCGCGCTCCAGGCGGCGGAGGGGCACACCGCAGTCAACGAGCACGCGCGCCCGGCCCGGGACCTCTACTAAGTATGCGTTACCGTATGTACTCGAGCTGCCCAGGCTGCAGAAGTGAATTGCTCCGCCCAAGGGTCCACGTTCCTTAAACATCTTTGGTTACCATTCAAGTTTACGGAAAATTTACAATTGTTTAAAGACTTATACAAAAATAATCTGCAACCTATAACTAATGGATTTATGTTGACTATCGATAAAATTAAGCGGCTTATAAAAAAGTTGGCAAAAGTGAGGAAATTCAATGTTCAACGGAATATTCAACAAGCGGATCTGGGTATGGGTTGTTGGGGTAATTGTGTTGGTTGGGGTGATAATGGGGGCGCGTGCAGTCCTTGGTGCTCGAAAGGATAAGGCATCTCAGGTGCGCTATGTCACAGGGGCTGTTAAACGGGGCAGTATTGACGTCTTCGCAACCGGAACCGGTTCTGTGTCGTCCGTCGACCGGCGGGCGATTTTTTCAGAAGTGGACGGGGTTGTTGAACGAGTTGCTGTAAAGATCGGTGACCAGGTTAAAAAGGGGCAAACCCTTATCCAACTGACAAACAGTGATCTTTTGGATTCAATAGAACAAGCACGTCTGCAGGTGGAGCTGGCTCGCCAGCGGCTGGCGGCGGCTGGGGGTAATGTTGGAGGCAGTTCCTCTGGCTCTGTCAAGGCGACGGCGCCGACCTCCGGACGAATTGTTAACCTTCGAGTTCGGGAAGGTGACACCGTGCAGCGGGGCGCGGTGCTGGCCAGCGTTGCCGATAGCAAGTCACTCGAATTTCGTATTCAGGTGATCGCTCCGGAAAAGGATCGCATCAAGGTGGGTCAAGCAGCAAGCATTCTTATCAAGGATTTTGATGGCGAGTTAACGGGGAAGGTTGTCTCGGTTGGGACCCAGCCTATTGCTGGGCAGATGAGTGTCTTGTATGAGGTGAATATCGCCCTGGACAACCCGGGGTTGCTCAGCGCCGGAATGGAGGGGCAAGCCACTATAACCACCGAACAGGGTAATATTACCCGGGGTGGAGCCATGGCATGGGTGGCGCCGCGGACTGTGACCGCCCCTGCCTCAGGTTACATTGACCGTTTGGAAGTGGTGGAGGGGCAGGAGGTCACCTCGGGACAAGTCATTGCCCGAATTGTTAATGAAAGCCTGCCGGCGGAGATTGCCCAATTGCGAGTGGCCGTTCTTCAGGCGGAGATTTCCCTCAAGTCAAAGCTATCTGAGAAAGAGAAGCTGGCCATAAGCGCCCCCGCAGACGGGGTGGTCTTAGCCCTGAATGTCAAGGAGGGTGACCGGGTGGCGGCCGGGGCACGCACCGGGGGGAGTACCTCAGACCCTGGCGAACTAGCGGCCATAGCCTCAGGCGATGCCGCCTTGGTTACTGTTTCAATTGACGAATTGGACGTGCCCAAAATAAGGGTTGGTCAAAAGGCGGAGGTCAGTTTCCCGGCCCTTCCCGGCAAAAAATTCGCTGGAGAAGTGAATCAAATAGCCCAAGAAGGCAAATCCGAGAATGGGGTTACGACCTACGAGGTTGAGGTTTTAATCGACAAGCCGCAGGGTGTAAGGGCGGGTATGACAGCCACTGCGGCTATCAGAACCGCGGGTAGTGCCAATGCCTTGCTGGTGCCTGTCGAGGCCCTCATGGAGACGCCCCGGGGAACGATGGTCAGGGTTTTGGAGGGGAAACAGCCCCGCCCCGTGCGAGTTCAGATAGGCCTGCGGAACGACACCGTGGCAGAGGTGCTTTCAGGCTTGGAAAGCGGGGATGAGGTTGTGATCGCGGAGTTTGACCCGGCAACTGCCGCGCAGGGTTTTGGTCAAGGGCGTGGACGGAGTGGTGGCCCCGGAGGGTTCCCTGGTGGAGGGCTAATGGGTAGGCCCGGCGGGTTTGGGGGGCCGGGTGGTTTCGGTGGCGGGCGTTCCGGTGCACCAAACCGCTCCGGCGGTGGCGCCCCGGGGGGTGGAGTCCGCTGATCGAGCTGGATGGCGTCACGAAGGTTTACCGGACAGGCGGCCATGAGGTCCATGCGCTTGCGGGGGTCAGCCTTGGAATTGAAAGAGGGGAAATGGTTGCCATAATGGGTCCATCGGGGTCGGGTAAATCAACCCTCATGCACATCATTGGCTGCCTGGACCGGCCCACAAGCGGACGGTATAAGCTGGCGGGGGAAGACGTGTCCGCCCTCGATAAGGACCAGCTGGCTCGTATACGCAACATGCGCATCGGTTTTGTGTTCCAGAGCTATAACCTCCTCCCCTATTTAACAGCGGTGCAGAATGTCGAGCTCCCTCTTATGTACCGGGGGGTCTCTTCAACAGAACGGCGGGCCGCCGCATGCGCCGCGTTGGAGTCCGTGGGGCTCGTGGACCGTTTGCATCACCGGCCGTTCGAGCTGTCCGGTGGTCAGCAGCAGCGGGTTTCAATTGCCCGTGCAATCTCATCGTCCCCGGAAGTTTTGCTGGCCGACGAACCAACGGGGGCGCTTGACTCCCGCTCCGGTGAGGAAATCCTTGATTTGCTGTTAAATTTCAATTCGAGGGGTCAGACCATCGTTATTGTTACGCACGACCCGGAAGTTGCCCGTAAGTGCCAACGTCTCATCATGATGCGAGACGGGAAGGTGGTGAAGGCATGACCTTGCTGGAGAGCCTGCGGACCGCATTGATGACAGTGCGAACCAACCGCCTCAGGACCTTTCTCACCATGTTGGGCGTTATGATCGGTGTAGCTTCGGTCATTGCGCTTGTTTCCATAGGCCAGGGGGCAAATTCGCAAGTAATATCTCAGGTGGCCGGTCTGGGGGCCAACCTGATCACAGTGTTGCCCTCTCGGGGCAGCGAGCTTACCGTTGACGATGTAAAGGCCATCACTGACCGGGTGCCGACAGTAGGGCGGGCGGTTCCTTCCCTTAGCAGCTCCACCACCGTCAAGGCAGGGTCCAATTCCTATGACACCAATGTCGAGGGAGTTACGGAGAACATGATGGAAGTCCGTAGCTATAAACTCGCCTACGGCCGTTTCATTACCGCCGATGACGTAAACGCTAGACGCAGGGTTGCTGTCCTGGGCCAGGAGGTCTTTAACCAGCTAGGGGGTGGAGTCCCTTTACTGGCGGAGATAATTATAAATGGACAACCTTTTTCAGTGATCGGGGTTCTTGCTCCCAAGGGAGCAACCTTCGGGCGTAACCAGGACGATGTAGTGTTCATTCCCGTTTCCACTGCTGAGAGGGTATTTAAGACAACAGCCCTCAGTGCCATTTACCTCAGCGCGCGGTCCGGCGAGGATGCAGGACTGGCAGGCGCCCATACCATGGCGGTCCTGAAACTGCGTCATCCGCGATCGGACGGCGAGGATCCGGTCCGTATCCTCAGCCAGGACCAGTTGCTTTCAGCGATGAGTTCTGTGTCCCGTACGATGGCCTTGTTCCTGGGGGCGGTAGCAGGGATTTCCCTTCTCGTTGGAGGTATCGGGATCATGAACATCATGCTGGTGTCCGTCACAGAGCGTACCCGCGAAATCGGTATTCGTATGGCCCTGGGGGCAAGGCCGCGAGACATTTTAGCCCAGTTTCTCATTGAGTCTGTCCTGCTCAGCGTGTTGGGAGGGCTGCTGGGGATCGTTTTAGGGGTGATCGCCGCCAAGGTGGTTAGCGGTTTAATGGATACAAACTATGTTTTTTCCATGATTGCGGTCGTTTCGGCCCTCGGTTTCGCCGTTACGGTCGGTCTTTTCTTCGGGGGATATCCGGCGTGGAAGGCGTCTCGTCTGGATCCGATCGTTGCCCTGCGGCACGATTAGATTTGGCATCTGTCTTGTGAATATTATGTAAAGATGTTTACAGAATATTTACAAATTACTATTACTTTAATCTCAATAATCTACCATAATAGTTCTTGGCTGGAGGCTCCACCAAATAAACCGAAATTGGGAGGGTTTAGGTTGAGGCGTTATGTCATTGGCGTCTTGGCAGGGGCTTTGTTGCTTCTAGGTGGCATTGCCTTTGCGGAACAACAGGTGCAATCCTTTACTGATGTCCCGGATAATCATTGGGCCAAACAAGCGATTGAATTCGTTCAGAAAGCGAAAATATCTAAAGGCAGGGCGGACGGCGCCTTCGCACCCAATGAGCCCATTACACGTGCTGAAGCTGCCCAAATGCTCTATAACTATCAGAGCTGGCGGGAAAGGGGCAACCGCGCTGAGTACGTTAACCGCGGTTGCACCGCTTGTCACAAGGAGGTCCCGGGGCGTGGTGACCACCGCTTGGGCGCTACGGTCAATAAGATACCGGACCACCCGCAAGTGCCAGCGGATTCAGGGGTTGACAAGTGTCTGGAATGCCACAAGCCAGGCGGGGAAGCCAAGCTGATGCTCCGCACCATCGTTCACCCGATTCACTACAACAGTCCGATTTTCCGGGAACGTTACAAGGGTAGTTGTTTCAATTGCCATGACGTCAATGTTGATGGCAAATTCACTGTATTGAAGGAAGCCATTGAGGTTGACCAGCGGGGAGTGCCGAAAACCTCTCCCTACGGGCCGGACGGAAAATAAGCCACAAGCTACCCGCCATGACCGTAAGGGGGACAGGACCTTACGGTCATGGTCAACCCAAGAATGCTTATGCGGATATCAAGGGGTTTGTAACTTATTGGAGGGTTTTTGTTCCGTTAACGATTTTCATTAGCGCTTCCGCCATGACGGTAATAGAACATTTACCGTTCATCCAAAACTGACATTCCTCGGAGCAGCAGGTTTCCTGCCGCTGCCTGACCTCCATTTGCACCGTGCGGTCACTGTTGGCTAGGGCAGCCGCCAGCAGCAATGGGCAGAATTTTGTGTCGCAGCTATATAGCATGGTCGGTGCTACCTCCATGTCAACCCGATCGCAAAAACCAAAATATTTTTTATATCTGAATTTCATTCGACAAGGTTCGACTGACAGCGACTGTAAAGGCGTGCTATAAACTTAGTACGGAGTTAGATCCGTACATATACCTAACGTAGGGGAACCAGTGAACCCTTGTCTTTAATGTGGACGCCTTGACAGGGGGGAGGCAGCGGCGTAACCGGCCCGATTTGCGACTAGCAATCGGGTTTTCTGTTTTTGGAGGAGAAGGGACATGCATGGAGGGTACTTGGGGAGGGCTCTTGGCGCGGTTTTGACCCCTAATCTAAACCGTTGCAAGGGAGGCAAGACATGTCTGCTTTGGTTGCTAGTCGCTGTTTGTATAGGTGTCTTGGTTGTTGTGAGTTATATTCCTTCGTGGCATTTTGTCTTCCCTGAAGGGTTTTTCGTCTGGATACACACGCTTGAAGAAATGTTAGGCGTCGTAATCGCCCTGGCCATCGCCGGACTCATCTGGAATATCTCCCGTCAAAGGCCATTTTCACTGGAAGTCACCGTGGGAGGGGCGTTCCTTGGCGCGGGTTTGACGGGTATGCTACACATTCTTTCCTCGAGCGGCATGCCGGATTTCATTACCGTCAACACCCCCGCCAAAGCTATCTATTTCTGGTTGGCTAATCGATTAATGATATCAATCGGTCTTATTTTATACGCCTTAAATGGGGTTCTATGGCGGCAACGAGCGGATTTAGTGACAGATTACCAAAGGATTTCTATATGGCGCCTTTTATCCTATGTTATGCCGATGGCGTTCTCCGTGGTTGTATTTATTACAGTCATCTACTTTCCCGATTTGCTCCCGCCAGTATACCTGGAAGGGGCCGGTTTGACCCCTTACAAGATAGGCGCAGAGATCCTCTACACTTTGCTACTAGGGCTGGTTTGGCTTCTTTTATTAAAGGATAAAAATAAAACCGGGGAAAGAATAACGAATCGGTACATCAGGGTTGGGATCGCTTTCAGCATCCTGACCCAAGTTGCTTTGACTTGCTATAAGAATGAATACGATACATATGTCCTCCTGGGACACCTCTTCTCTATCCTATCGAATTATTGTTTATTCGCGGGGCTTTTCATCACCATGGCCCAAAAGCCGTATCAGGAATTAGCTGAAAAAACCAATGACCTCTCCCGCCAAGCCGCGCGAATGAAGATTCTGGCGGATGTCTCCCAGGAATTTGCTCAATCGGATATGAATGTGGAGGTTATTTCCGAAACCATCGCCCGTACGGTTAGCAGGCTCACAGGAGATGCCTGCATTATAAGGTTGGTCTCGGACGATGGGACAGAGGCCCATCCGATTGCGATATTCCACCCCGACGGGAAGACGGCTTCGGAAATGCGGGAGGTCTTTGCAAGCTATCCTATGACCATGAAGGGCATTGTTACGGATGCCATGCGATCATGCCAGCCAATACTGCTTGAGGAACCCTCACTGGACCAGATTCGAGGTTCACTGAAGGAAGAATATTGGCCTAACCTCCAGAGTTATCGGGATAGGGTTAGCAGCATTATGGTTCTGCCCCTGTCTGTTCGCGGGCAGGTAATAGGGACAATGGGCGTTGTGAGGGAAAAATCGGTAACTCCTCATACCACGGAGGATAAGGTTTTCTTGCAGGCGCTTGCTGACCAGGCCGCTGTAGCCATAGAGAACAGTCGGCTCTATTCTGCGGCCCAGACTCAAAAACAGGAGATTGAGGCGCTCCTTGAGACCGCCAAGCACATAGCCCACTCGGATGACCTTTCATTCATCCTCAACCACGTCCTGGATGACATTGTCAGACATTTTGACGCGGATGTGGCCGGTGTGGCCCTCCTTGATCCCGGCGGTTCAAGGCTTACTTACCGAGCCAGCCGTGGCGTTCTGGCAGATAACCTGAGGGGAATCTCCTTGGAAAACGGGGAACGCTTGATCAAGGCCATGACCAGGCTTGGAAAGGTGGCGAATATCCCTGATATTGTAATGTATGCGGGTTTGATACCGCTTTCCTACGCTAAGTCCGTTGGGATTCGCTCTGTCCTCTGCGTACCCTTGTATAGCGGAGAAAGGGTTATTGGGATTCTAACGGCCATGAGTCGCAAACGTTCCCATTTTTCACCTAACAGCGAACAGTGGATGGTTGGTCTGGCTGACCAAACCGCGACGGCAATTGAAAGGGCTCGGGAGATTACCGAACGTAAAAGTATTGAGAACCAGTTCCGTCAGGCGCAGAAAATGGAGGCTGTTGGCCGCTTGGCAGGGGGTATTGCACACGACTTTAATAACCTGTTAACGGTTATAAAC
>DYIG01000034.1:8193-11887 GCA_020723725.1 Thermaerobacter marianensis
TCAGTGAACTGTTGCTCTTGAACATGGGCGATAACGATCGCCTTCGCAGCTACGCTGAGGAGATCTCCAAAGCCGGTAAGAGGGCTGAATCCCTGACTCAGCAGCTGCTGGCCTTTAGTCGCCAACAGGTAATGATACCCAAGATCCTCAACCTGAATACCGTCGTAACCGGTTTGGAGGGTATGCTTCGGCGGCTCATCGGTGAGGATATCGAGCTGATAACCGACCTCGCACCGGCACTGGAACCTGTTCAGGCAGACCCCGGTCAAATAGAGCAGGTCATTATGAACCTTGTTGTCAATGCGAGGGACGCTATGCCGCACGGAGGCAAGCTGGTGATCGACACGTCAAACATCAGTGTAGACGAAGTGTATGCGGAGAAATTCCCCGGACTTAAACCTGGCGACTATGTCCTTTTAAGGGTAAGCGATACGGGTGTGGGCATGGACGAGGAGACCCTGTCACACATATTTGAACCCTTTTTCACCACAAAGGAAGCGGGTAAGGGCACAGGTCTGGGGCTATGCACCGCATACGGTATAGTGAAACAGAGCAACGGGTACATCGCTGTCTCCAGTAGTCCGGGTTGGGGCGCATCTTTTGATGTTTACCTCCCACAGGCTAGGGAGCGCAGTGTAACGTATGAAATGAGTTATCCAAATCTGACATTCCCCGGTGGCTGCGAGAAGGTTCTCCTGGTGGAGGACGAGGACATGGTCCGGAATCTGGCCAGCAGGGTGTTGCGCTTGAACGGATATACTGTCATGGAGGCCGATTGTGGTGAAAAGGCCCTGGCGATGGCCAAGAATTACCCTGAAACGATCGACCTGCTAATAACGGACGTGATAATGCCTGGGATCAATGGGCGGGAAACAGCCGACCGCCTTAAAGAAATGTATCCCGCAGTAAAAGTCATCTATATTTCCGGTTATGCTGATAAGGCGCTTCACAGCTCCCTTACGGATCCGAACATCACGTTTATACAAAAACCCTTCACCCCGGCCGTATTTGCCCAAAAAGTGCGTGAGGTTTTGGATTCCAGGGAGAAATCCCTCGCTTTACACCGCAATTAAATGCTTACTCTTCCCGTAGTTTTTCTCCGCTTCGGAAGCTGTTTTTGGCTCTAAAAGTTTCCATAAGATATGAAAAACAGGTTGGTTTACAATATCCTTGTTAACATAATTATTATATGGGGTTGATGAGGTGAAGGGGTTTAAGAGCTATATCCTGGTCCTGCTGTTTGTGGCATTTAGCGTTCTTCCCGGAGCAAGTGTCTGGGGGGCATCCAGCATTAATTACGCCCCGCTTAAACAGGAGATTCAGGCCTTTTTAGATACTCGGGATGCGGATTACGCCGTTTACTTCGAGGACCTCATCACGGGGCAATCCTTCGGGATCCGAGAGCGCGAGTGGTTCCACGGGGCAAGCACGATGAAGCTGCCCCCGGTGCTTTACCTTAACAAGCTGGCCTCCGAAGGCCGGATCGATTGGCAGACCAAGGTGGCATACCTCCCCGATGCAGACTGGCAGCAGGGGTCAGGGGCCTTGCAGTTCTTCGGGAAGGAAGGGGAGGGGTATACTTTACGCACGTTGCAAACCCTGTCCCTGACGCTCAGCGACAACATCGCCCACCGCATGCTCGTGCGGCACCTGGGCAAGGACAATATTGCTGATTATATGCGCCGCCTCGGGGCTGAAGTGGTCTATCCTGATGGGCAGCCACTTACCACCGCCCGTGACATGGGACTATACGTCCGCGCCATACATGACTTCACCAGGGAGAACCCTTTGGAGGGTCGCCGCATACTAGATGACCTGGCCAACACGATCTGGGACGTCGGTCTCAGCGGCAAGCTCCCCGACGGGGTCACGGTTGCCCACAAGGAGGGCGACATCCAGGGTGTTTCCAACGATGCGGGGATTGTCTACGGTTCCCGTCCGTACATCCTGGTGGTGCTGTCCAAGAACCAGTCGGACATCGACAAGGGTTTCGAGGACATCGCCGAAATCTCCCGCATGGTTTACGAAACCCAGGAGCGCCTCGCCGGTCGCTAGCAGCCCACGTGAGTAGTGGGTAAGGCGGCTGGCATGGCCAGCACTGCCTGGCATAGCATCGGGGGACTGAAGTATTCCCCTCAACCTATTTTGCAATGGTCTCGCCAGGTCCGAAGCTTCCGGCGCATTCGATCCTTAAGGCTCAGGTTGGCCGGTATCCGGCCATGGGGCGGGTTGAACTGCCGCTACTCGCTGTGCTGTACCTTGTCCGGGGGAATGAAGGCCTCAATGGCGACGATGACACGGCTTTCGGCGTCTACGGCGGCCTGGGCGTTGCAGGCTTGGATGAACGACCCCTCGAACTCTTCATGATCCGCGACTCGGGGTCGGTGAAGTTCCGCTGTGCCTTGTCCGGCGGCTCTACCGATTTCCGTTTTGAGCGCCGTGGTTTCTTCGCCGCCAAATCCATAACAGCCATCTTGACCGTTTTTGGATGATCACCGGTCAGGCTGCTGGGGTCGGCGTAGGTGAACTGTCCGGACGGATGCCGGAAACCTCGAAGCAACTGCAGATGGCAATACAATACCCGGCCCCGCACACTAACCTGGCGATCCCCCGCAAGGCTGATGGGGATGTTGACCGGGTTTCCAGTCATCGACCCGTGCTCAACGCGGTTAGCGGGCCGTTGCTACGGCCCGTTAACGCTTTCTACGGCGGATATTGATCTTGATGTCGGTTCCCACCTCCCCTCCCCGATACGGTGGTTACTCTTTTTTTAGTCCACTTACCGAACAGCTAGCACGTCCTCGGCAGATTCCGCACCACCTGCAGCTTGGGCGGTGTGGCTTCGTGCTTTTGGGCGGCGAACCGCCAGGCGTCGAGCGCGACCTGCAATTCAGGGTTGGTGCGTGCCGCAACCGTCAGCGAGCAGCCGTTCATGGCGGCGTCGAGGGCCTGCCGCACGGCCCGGGTGCCAGCCGCGATCCCCAGCGGGTGGCCGTATATGCCCCCTCCGAACTGGATCATCACGTTATTGCCGAAGAGCTGCCAGATGCGCGGCAGTGTCAGCGGCGATAACCCGCCAGCCACAACGGGCAGCACTGGTTCCATATCGCCCCACCGCTGTGTGAAGTAGGGGGTGCCGACGGGCTGTTCAACCTGGTTGGCGGTCAGGTTGGCCTGGATAATGCCCGCTTCCTCGGCATCCCCACCGGTCTTACCGACCACGGGGTCGATATGCAGTTCATCCACCCCTGCTAGGCGACAGAGCTTGGCCAGGGCCAGCATGCTGATGCCGCTGTCGTTCGAGCGGGTGAGGACCGCGTGCGTAACCCGGTTGGCGTGCAGGATCAGGCCCAGGCCTTCCGACGCCAGACGCAACTCCTGGACCGCCGCCCACCCGGCGGTGAGCACGTCCACGGCCACCGAGACGCCGCCGTTCCTGGCAACCGTCTCCGCCCGGCGCAGCATCTCGCCCATGGGCGCGGTGATATTGGGGATGTACCCCAGGCGCAGGCCGGTGCGGGCTTCAGCGCGGCGCTGGGCCTCAAGGCAAAGGGTGACACGCTCGTCAAAGAGGTGCTTGCCCTGGCCGGCCAACTTCTCGTCGTCTTCCACCAGGTCGCAGCCGCTGCTGAGGGCCTCCTCCACCAACGATGCCTGTTCAGCAGGGGTCAGTCCCAGGCGGGGCTTGATAACG
>DYIG01000035.1:0-625 GCA_020723725.1 Thermaerobacter marianensis
GAGGAGCGAGGAGTGAGGCGTACTTCACGGTACGCCGCAGGGACGAGCGACGATGGCAACGCAGCAGATGGGCCTTTTTCACCGGGCCTATAGGGGAGGGGTCAATCAATGCCCGGCAAGGTTGAAACCTACATAGGTGTTGATATTGGTTCAGCCACCGTAAAGGTGGTTGGCATCGATCAAGTCGGCAACATGGTCGGCGAATCGGTTTATATCAGGCACGACCAATTCCCTTCACAAGTTGAAGCCCTCAAAGGCGCCTTCAAGCAATACCTCGAATCGGCGGATATCCAGGTGGCCGGCATCGGGACCACCGGTAGCGGCCGTGAACTGAATAAAAAGATAATAGGGGCCGACCTCGCCCGCACAGAGATCTTTGCTCACGCTGTGGGGGTCACACACCTTGTCAAATCCGGGCTTGTATGGTCTGAGGACGAAAACGGGCGCAGGAGGATCGACCAGGTAGGCACCGTAATTGAGATCGGCGGCCAGGACTCCAAGATCATCATCTTTGGCGAGGATGGCATCCCGGTTTTCTTCAACATGAATACGATCTGCTCAGCAGGCACCGGTGAGTTCCTCAAACAGCTTGCCGACGAAGCAGGGATAGACCTCAAGAGCTTCG
>DYIG01000035.1:635-11836 GCA_020723725.1 Thermaerobacter marianensis
CCGGGGTTGGCGGTCGAGGCCGCCGGCCTGCGGAAGAGCTTCGGCGAGGTGGCCCTGCGTTCCTCCTTGCCAGCCAACATCGATGCCACCTGTACGGTATTCTCCAAGCGCGATTTTCGTCACCTGACCCAGAAAGGTGTCCCCATGGAGGACCGCCTGATGGGTACCTGCCAGTCCATGGTCAGGAACTACCTGCGCAACGTCGTCCAGGACGTGGAGCTTCGCAAACCGGTGTTCTTCCAGGGCGGCGTGGCCTTCAACCCGGCCGTGCGAAAAGCATTCGAGGAGCAGCTGGGGACTCGAATCATCATCACGCCACACAATGACGTGGTCGGCGCCCTGGGAATGGCGGTTATCGTGAGGGACACCATGTTGGGCAACCCCGGACTGGCGACATCCTTCAAAGATGATTTCTTCGAGAGGCGTTACGATAGTCAGGTGCGTTATTGCCACGGGTGCCAGAACGCCTGCGACCTGGCCCAACCTTACGAGGAATTCAACGGCCAAACGATTATCCTCGAGACCCTTGGAGGGCGTTGTGAGGGTTCGCAGAACCCCAATAATGTGAAAGAAGTCCCGCAGGCCCTGAAGGGTTTCCGGATTGCGGTCACGCGGACACCGAGAAAGTCCCCTGCCTTTAATGTTGTCAACCCCGGTGGCTTCCGCAAGCGTGAAGCAACCGGACGCTACTTCGCGGGGCTGGACGGCGGGTCCCGTGGAACCAAGTATGCCCTGATCCGTGGCTTGGGCGAAGGCCGTATAGAGATCATCGCCGCCGGGGCGGTGGATACCGCCGGCGACGCCATGGGCGCCTGTTTCCGCGCCTTGAAGGAGTTGCAGCGACACCTCCCTCCTGACGCTTCCCTGGACGGTATAGGCACCACAGGCAGCGCGGGGGAACTCTTTCGTGACATAGTGACCCGGCGGGAACGCGACACCTCGGATGCGCGGGTAACAGAGATCGTCGCCCACTACGCCTGGGCCAGCCACTGGGTACCTAATGTTGGCACCGTCATGGACATCGGAGGCAACGATGCCAAGATAATCGCCGTGAAGGATGGCGGGCTGGATTTTGCCATGAACGACAAATGCGCCGCCGGCACGGGGTCCTTCCTCGAAGCGGTAAGTCGGCGTTTCCATGTCCCAATTCAGGAATACGCGGATGTCGCCCTGGAATCCAAAGACCCGGCCCGCATCGCTGGTCGTTGCGCGGTATTCGGGGAATCTGACATCGTGCACAAATCCCGCATTGGCTTTGCCACCCGTGACCTGTTTATGGGGCTGGCTTACGCCATCTGCAGGACCTATCTCTCGGACGTCGGGAGGGGCAAACCCATCCGTGTGCCGATAGTCGCCCAGGGGGGTACATTCCTAAACCGCGCGGTCCAGGAGGCTTTCCGGCAGACCATGGAACTCTCTGAAAATGAATTTATAGTGTCTGATGATACCCGTTATGTCCTCTGCGCCGGCGCCTTGGGTTCCGCGCTTGTGGCCTGCGGGCGTTGGGAGCAGGGTTTTGACACAGCCTTTAAGGGTTTTGACTATATCGCTTCCACATCTTACAGGACAGTAATCACCACCTGTATGCACGAGGGGTGTTTCAGGCGCTGTGAGGGTGTGGTGGCCTTGCTGGAGAACGGCGTCCCCATTTCAGGCTACAAGGCTATCGATTGCGATTACGGTCTGTTCTCGGGAATTATAAATAGTGAAGAAAAACGTCGTCATATCCTGTCCCTTGTGGGGACCACTGGATAAGCTTATATATAGGTTTATTAGGAGGGGTGAAACAAGTGGCTACGGAAAGGACTCTCTCCGCGACCCCGATCAAAAACGGTATCGGGAGGAAAAAAGTCGGCATGGTGATGGCCTTTACGGGCCATTACAATTCTGCCAAGCTCATCGGCAGGTTCCTGGAGCTTGCAGGCATCGACGTCGTCCGTAGCAGGGTAACCACACCCAAGATAATCGAAGCGGGAACCACCTTCACCAGCGCGGATTTCTGCATCCCCCTCAGGGTTTACGTGGGACACATTTACCACCTGATAGCCGCCAACCCCGATATGGAATTCATCGTAGCGCCAAATATTTTGAGCGAGGACGGCAAGAGCGCCACCTGTTCCAAATACCGTGATATCGGCGGGGTTGCCATCCGCTCCCTCGGGGACTCCATCGGATACCTCCTGCACCACTCAAAGGAAGAGACCGTTATGAGGATCGCCAATCTCATCGGAAATGAAGAGGTCCTTCAGCGTGCGGAGAAAGCCAGGACCCTTCCGACCTTCATTATGCCCAATATCCGTTCCCTGGAAAGGAAGGATATGTTCAATACCTGCTACAACGTCTATGCCGATATTATGGGTTGGGATAAATCCCGCAAGGCCTGCCTTTTCCTGACAGGCTCCGCCAGGAAGCGAGTGGCCCCCTGGATGGCGCACCTGGAGGAGGTTTTCGAAAAGGCCTACCAGGAAATCGTTGAGACCCAGCCAACCCGGCTGGCGCAGCTCCTTAGAGACGAAAGGAAGCCTCGTCTGGCGGTGGTGGGCAGGCGCTACCTGGTTAACGACGCGGCGCTCACCTGCGACCTAAAGCTCTGGTTCCAAAAGAAAGGGGTCTCCGTCATCACGGCCACCGACGTGCCCAGGGAGGTCATTTCGCCCCTGTATGACCGTGCGGAAGGTTTCTATGACACCCATAAAGAGGGCAAGGCCTTCATTGACTGGGCAACAGATAAGGTAGATGGCTTTATATCCGTCGGCAGTTTCGGCTGCCACCCTGACGCTTTTCAGGTTGATTACCTGGCGGAGTATGCCCGCTCCAAAGGCATGCCCTGTTGGACGTTCCGGTATGACGAGTCGGCCGGAAGCGCCGGTTTCCACACACGCTATGAGACCATCCTGGCCTTCCTTGAACAGCGCTGTGAACAACGGCTCCAGGGTATAAATTCGGAGGGACTTCCAGCCGACCAGCATACTGCGGCAGCGAGGCCGACGGTCGCGGTCAAACCAAAAAAACCCCTTATAATATGGCCCTACATGGGTGAGATCGTTAACCTCCTGATTGAAGAGGCCTGTTATCAGCTTGGCCTGGAGAGCTACATGCACCCCCCCCTGCCAATCTCGGAAGAAACCATAGCCCTGGGCAACACCAATTACACTGAATCCTGCTCCCCCTACGCCTGCAGCACCGGGAGCCTGAAACAGTCCCTGCGAGACGCGCTCAGGGGGCTGGAGGAAGAGGCCCGTCAAAAGGGGGTCCCGGTGGAGCCCCGCCGCATCATTATTATCATGGCCCGGGGAGAAGGTCCCTGTACCTTCGGCTGGTACGCCATAGTGCAGAACAAACACCTGCCCGAGGAATTCGCCCCCGAATTGGAGCGTTACGGCCACACTATTGAGATGGCCACCATGGGTCTTGACGGGTTTGTCGACTTCATCAAGGACCTCTGTGAAATCGGGGATGCCCGGAAACTCAGGCCCATTCTTGAATACGTCAAGGCTTACGAGAAGGGGCTCGACAATCTGCCAAGACTCAAACGCACGGCCCTGCAATTCGGGCTGATGAAGGCCATAAACCACCTGACCCGTCCTTTATGGGCCAAACTGGACGCCGCAGAAGCCATCCGGGCCAAGGCGTTAATACTCCGTGCCCATGAATTGGAACACGGTTCAATTACCCGCGCATACCGTAAGGCCATTGAACTCCTCCGCAGGGCGCATTCCGTGGAAGAAATAAAGCGGGCGGAAAAGGAGGCCCTTGACCTCCTGGAGGCCGTTCCTCACGATAGCCGGATCAAACCGCGCGTGGTGTCAGTCGGTGAAATCTATGTGGCCCTGACCAGTTTCGGCAACCGCGGCACCATAGAAAACCTCCTGGGCCGCGAGGGGATCGAGGTAGTCGAAGGCATAACACTGGGGGGATTCATTCGTCACAGCCTCCACGAGATGAAGCGCCGCAGCAGGCGCCGTCACCCCCTTATCCGGCCGCTTCTTGATTACCTGAAGGAACACAACGTCCCCCTTATGGAACAACAGATCCGGGTCCCCGAGGCACGACCCTTCATCGTTCACGAAGTAGGGGGGGACGGACTGCCAAGCGTGGGCCATGCCCGGCACTACATAGAGGAGGGTTGCGACGGCATTATCCATATCTTTCCATTTAAGTGCATGCCCGAAGGAATCGCTAAAGATGCTATAAAAGAATTGGCCGATCTCTATGGTGTTCGCTATCTGTCTCTTTCTTTCGATAAAGAAACAGAGATTGAGCGTTTGAGGACCGAGATCAGCACCTTTGCCGCTCTGCTCCAGGCGCAGGTATCCCAGCAAGGCGCCGATGATACGGAATCCTACTGGGAAAGGAAACGCGCTGAGGTTACAAGGCGGCAGGCAATAGGGCGGGGTCTAAACGCAATGTACGAAACGTACCGCAGGCCGCGGCACGTCGATTAAGGGGTTAGGGCATGCACATACTCGTCGTCGAGGATGAGCCAAGATTGGCCCGTCTCATACAACAGGCACTCACCCGCGAACATCATGTCGTAGAGGTGGCCAATGATGGAGAGCAGGGCCTCGACTTGGCCGCCTCCGGGAGTTTCGATTTAGTCGTCCTGGACATAATGCTTCCCAAGAAGGATGGCATAGAGGTCTGCAAAACCATGCGCGAACTGGGAGTCAAAACACCGGTACTTATGCTGACTGCCAAGGACACAGTTACTGACAAGGTCCGCGGGCTTGACGCAGGGGCGGACGATTACCTTACAAAGCCGTTTGCCCTGGAAGAGCTTCACGCCCGCCTGCGGGCCCTTGCGCGCCGCAGCCCGGAATTCGAACCGGTTGAGACCCTCCAGGTCGGCGATCTGGTCATGAACAGAACAAGCCGTGAAGTAATGCGCGGGAATAAACCAATAGAATTAACAGCCAAGGAATTCGCCCTTCTGGAATTCCTCATGCGACACCCGAATCAGGTGCTCAGTCGGGACCGGATTATTGAAAACGTCTGGGGCTACGAATCCGACGCGCCCCCCAACGTCGTTGACATATACATTCATTTCCTAAGGCGCAAGATTGACCATGGGCATTCCAAAGCCTTGATCCAAAGCGTCCGCGGCCTCGGTTATAAGATTCAGGAGTAAAGCGTGTTTCAATCTGTCCGCTGGCGCCTGACAGCCTGGAACGTATTCATCCTCACCGCCATTCTCGTCGTGCTTGGCGTGGCTTTCTATTTGACCATGAAGATATCACTGTTGCGCCACGAAGAGGACGACCTCTACCGCGCCTCGGATCACATCGCCCGCGGGTACCTGGGCATCCTGCAACGGGAACGCCGGGAACTGATCGACCGCGAGGATAAGCGGGGCCGCAAAGACAGTGAGGGCGACCGCGAGGATGACGACGATCACGAGGGCTACGCTGAGGAGGACCGGGAATCCAGGTACCAGCGTGAGCTGGAGGAAAGGAATATAGACCCGGAAGAACCATTAACAATAATGCTCGTCTGGTCTTACCTCGAAACGAGCACCGGTTTCAAATGGAGGAGCCCCTCAAGGGGCGCCGCCTTCTTCCCTTATAGCGGGGAAACTCAAAGGGTATGGCGAACCGAAAGAACCCTTCTTACCACTAAAGAAGAAGCAGGAGAAACGATTCTCGTGCTCACCAGCCCCGTGAAATATGACGGCAAGATGGTCGCCGTGGTGCAATCCGGCAAACCTATTACAGGGATATACACGACTCTGCGCGACCTCTTAGTTCTACTCCTAATCATAGGTCTCGCCGGGGTTATCCTGGCTACTTTAGGTGGCCTGTTCCTAGCGGAACGGGCGCTGATCCCGATCAGGCTGGCCTTCAGGAGGCAGGTTGAGTTTGTCGCCGATGCCTCCCATGAATTGCGAACCCCGCTCTCGATTATCCGGACCTCGGCTGAGATGTTGGACGCGGAGCTCAAGGATACAGAAGCCAAACAGAACCCTATGGTTGTTGAACTCATGGATAACCTGTTGTCGGAATCCGAACGCATGGGGCGTTTGGTTTCTGACCTCCTGACCCTGGCCCGCGCCGATTCGCATGAGGCCAAGCTCAACATAACCCGCATGGATACAGCGCCAATCTTCCAGGGGATCGTACGCAAATTCTCAGTACTGGCTGAAAAAAAGGGAATAAAACTCCTCGCTGACATCCCGGAGAAGCTGGAGATGGATACGGACCCAACTCGTCTGGAGCAGCTCCTGGTTATCCTGTGTGACAACGCCATAAAATACACCGGTGAGGGCGGGCAGGTGCGTTTATCTGTCAGCCAGGCAGCAGGTAAGGCCAGGATTTCGGTATCGGATTCCGGCGTCGGCATACCTGCTGAACACCTTCCAAGGATTTTCGACCGCTTCTACCGTGTAGACAAGGCCCGCTCCCGGGAGCAAGGTGGAACCGGCCTTGGCCTTTCTATTGCCAAATGGATAACCGATGCCCATGAAGGAACGATTGAGGTTACCAGTGAACCCGGTAAAGGCACTACTTTTACAGTTACTCTTCCGATAACCAAAAATAGGTCAAACTAAATCCAAATTTTAAGAGCGTTTTAATGTTGACAGGCGATTATATACCCATAAGACAACATGACAGAAAGGAATGAGGGAGAAATGTTAGGCCAGATGAAGGCACTCATCGGAGCAGGAACACTGGCAGCAGTTGTTATCGGCTCGTTCGCTGTTGCCTCCTCTCTTAACAACAGGAGGGACGTGTCCCGAGAGAGGGACTTCCAGGGTTACAACGACCGGTACGACAACGCCTATGACAGAAGCGGTAATTATAGAGATAACAGCTACGGTTCTGAGATGCGGGGCAATGAACCCGGCCAGTGGCGTGGTGAGACCGGACAGTATGACAGCCGTTATAATAGGATGACTCCCGAAAGCGGCTTGAACGGCGTGGAAGAGTTTAATCAGCGCGATCCTTATGGCTCCGCTCCCTACGGACCAAACGCCTACCAGGGTGAAGGATATGACCCGTACACCGGACAGGTCCAGGGCGGTCAGGGTGAATCCCTCGAAGGCAGCGGCTGGAACGGTTACAACGGTGGTGGAGAAGGCCGCGAAGGTGGGGCATACGGTGAGCAGGAAGGGCTGAACGGCAACTACGGCAATTACGGTACAGGCGACGGATATAACGGTTACGCGCCCCGCTACGGCCGCGGTGAAGGCGAGGAAAACGAAAGCGAGGAACACGAGGAGCGCGAGCGTAAGGGCCGCAGGGGTTACTAATACGGTGGTTATTAAATTAAGAGAAGAACTACTGCCGGAGGCCTGAGGCTTCCGGCAGTTATTTTTTTTGTTGCCTGATTTAATACCCCAAGAGTTCTTTGGCCTCTTCACTCATCATATCCGGGTTCCAGGGGGGCGACCACACGACTTCGACCTCTGCGTTATCGACCTCTTCCATCTTTTCAACCGCTTCCTTGACCCAGGCTGGCATCGTCTCATGAAGGGGGCAACCCTGCGTGGTTAGGGTCATCTTCACCGTAACGTTTCTATCATTTATGTCAACTCCATAGATGAGGCCCAAATCAACAACATTGACACCGAGTTCAGGGTCCCAGACGTTTTTGAGCACTTCCCTCACCTGTTCCTCCGTAACCATCTCATCAACCCCCTTTCTAATTAATTCTTGGCTTCTTTAGGCTGAACCATCTCCCACACGTTATAGGCAAACGCCAGAGTGCCCGCGAGGGTAGCCAGCAAGGAGAGCCTGGTAAGCAGCCCCAATCCAGCCAGAATGCCTATGAATACCATTCCCGTCCCAATCACCAGAAGCCAAAAACAGGCTTCCGATACCTTGCGGTTAAACAACTCGCGCAACAGGGGAACGGCCTCCTTACCCGCCTTGTCACCATACCGGTGCAGCCAGGCAAGAAAGGGAATTATCTTATACAGGTGTCCCACTATCATGAGGGAAATCCAGCCTAACAAGGCCATATAACCCGCCGCAATCAGTACCCTTTCATCATCCAGCCAACTGCCTTGTCCGGCCAGAAAGCGCCCCCAGATCAGCGCGAAAACAGTTATCCCCGCCACCACAGACGCCGCTGAAAACCGGCTTACCAATTCAAGCTTGCGACGGCGGCGGTGCTTGAAGATTGTTCGGACATCCAAGGCAAACAGGAGGAAAGCCACCATGACAAGGGTGGCCCCTGTCCAACCGGGGATACCTGGCCAAAAGGCCCTTGCAATGAATAGAAACGTGCCTCCCCCCAGCAAGAGGATGGCCGGAAGCTGGCGGCTCTCAGTAAAGCCATGCGACAGAGCGAACATGGGCACGAGCCTGTAGGCCACCCCGAATATCATGAGGGTGAACCACCCGATAAACCCCATGGCGATGTGTGAGCCAAGCAACCCCCCTAGCGACGAACCGAGGAATCCGAAACGTAGTGTCAGGGTCATCATAAAACCCCAGAGCACGGTAAGCATAAAAAACACCAGGCCCGCCAGCATGGCAAAACCCTGTCGGCTCCAGGCCTTGACATTCAAGAGCGTGCCCCGCATGTTCCAGCCATAAGCGAAGAAGGAAAGGGTAGTAATGGTGCCCCCAGTAGCAATAACCGTAGTGTTCCAGATGCGAAACCCAACAATTAATGTAGAAACACCGATTAAGGCAGGCCAGAAAAGAAACCGCCCCACGTCCTCACGGTGTAGATCCACCTGAAGCAGCACAGGGATCATCTGATACAGAACCCCTATGACCACCATACTGGCCCACCCAAGGGTAAGCAGGTGAACAAGGGAAATCGTCTCCGGCCGAAGCACCGGACCGGTCAGAAGCTTATCCGGCCAAAGGAGCATAGCCAATTGCGCAATGAAATAGGAGACTATCCCCGTGACAATGTACCGGATAGGCAGTGTTACCGGAGGCGCCTTCTTAGTCGCCAGGGTATTCATGGCCTTTCCTTGCCCGCCTTCCAAACGGTAATACGGTAACCGCCACCATCCATGGGCTCCGTGCGGTGGGCATAACCGCGTTCCTCCAGTTCCGGATACAAAAACATGGGTTGGCGGTCATTTCGGGCCACCAGTGTATCGCCGTCACCCATGGTTTCCAGGGCATCGAGGATGCGCATCATCGGCTCAGGGGGCTCCAAACCCCTATTGTCCAGCTCGACTACACGCCCCAACGCAAACTCACCACCATTCCCTATGAGCCCTTCTTACGAAAAGTGATCCTCCACTCTTCAATGCCGACCTGCTCTGCGGTGTGTTCATAACCTTTTCCTTCCATAACCCTATAGAGGGGAAGGGGCTCGAAACTGTTTATTAGGATGAAGGTATCTTCCGGTCCAAGGCTGTTAACCGCCATCATTATTGCCTGGAACGGCTCTTCCCCACGCTTGTGGTACTCCCGAACATCCAGTTCGATTACGCCCGCTGCCAAACAGACCACCCCTTATGTTGATATGTTCACCGTTTTACAGTGCCTTTTCCGTGATAGTTATCACATGTGCAATATTGGTTGAAGGCTTAAATTCGTTATAGTAGATGCTAGTTCAAAGGAATATACAGGCTGCCTTGCAAACAAATTCAGGAGAGTGACCCTCTTGTCAATTCCCATTCCCAAGGAACACGGTTCATGGGTTATGTTCTTTACCGCGTTTATTATAGGGATATTTATCGCAGGGTCGTTTACCTTGCCTGTGATGGTCTATCTATTATCAACCCTCGCCCTTTTCATGATTCGCTACCCAATTTTCCTCCTAACAAGGATGAAAAACAAGCACCAATTCGGGGTCTATACAAAAGGAACCGTCAGGCTTTGGATCATCATCTACGGGTTCACGGGAACGGCTTCAGGACTGGTCCTGGTCATGATCCTCGGCCGCCCTTTGCTGGTCTACCTGGGTGTTTTCGCATTGATACTGCTATCGGCAGAGGCTTACAGGGGGACACAAACCGCCCGCCAGACCCTATTGAACGAGCTGGCTGGTGCAGCCGGCCTCTCCTTGATCGGTCTGGGCGCCTACTACGTATCCACCAACAGGTTGGACGCGAGGGCCTGGCAGATGACGTTCCTCCTGGCGCTTTACTTTGTAATGGCCGTCTTTTACGTGAGGATGAAGGCCCACTGGGTAACAAAACCCCCAACCGACTTCAAAACCCGCTGGGAAACCGGCAGTGTTAATATCCTTTTCTCCCTGGCAGCGCTTATCCTTACCCTGGGATTAGCATCCTATGGCCTGCTTCCTAACCTATCGTGGCTCGCGATTCTACCCGCAATATTAAGAAATGTATTTGATGCCCTGCGAGGGCAGAGGGAAACTAACTTTAAACGACGCGGCTGGATAGAGACCATCTACATCGTCATTTTCCTGGTCCTGGTTGTCCTGGCCTTCAAGCAGTGATAATTTAAATACTGTCGTTAGAATCCGCCCTCTGGAGGCCTCGCCATGGACATCAGGTACCTAAGGGAGATACCCCTTTTATCTGCGGTTGACGACAAAACCCTGGAATGCCTCCTTCCCTTGGTTTCCGACCGCAAATACGAGAAGAACCAGGTAATTTTCTTGGAAGGCGACCCCGTCGAAGCGATCTACTTTCTCAAAAGCGGCCTGGTAAAGGTCTTCATTCTAACACCTGATGGAAAGGAACAGACGATTAACATACTACAGGCCGGGGATTTCTTCCCCCACATGGGCTATCTGGAAGGCGGGGATTACCCCGCAACGGCCCAAACGCTTTGCGACAGCCGTCTGGCCATCATCCGCCGGGCCGATTTGCTCTCCCTGCTTCAAAGGAACTGCGGGCTAACCCTGAAGATCCTGCTGGCCACCGCCGAACGCATGACGACCCTGCAGAAAAGGTACAAGGACCTGCTTCAGCGTGATCTCATTGCACGGGTGGGGCGCGCGCTTCTGTGGCTGGCGGAAAGCCACGGCGTTCCTTCCCCGGAAGGGATCCGTCTCAACATCCACCTGACACACCAGGAACTTGCCAACCTGGTCGGAGCAGCCCGGGAAAGCGTCAGCCGCATAATGAGTGACTTCAAAAAGGACGAACTCATAGGCATAAACAAAGAGGGCGCCCTTATCCTTAAGGACAAAGGCCGTTTGATAGCCTTAGCCCTGATTGAAAGAGCACCCTAGAGGCCCGGTGAAAAAGGCTCATCTGCGGCGTTGCCTTCGTCGCTCGTCCCTGCGGCGTACCAGGAAGTACGCCTCACTCCTCGCTCCTC
>DYIG01000036.1 GCA_020723725.1 Thermaerobacter marianensis
TACGCGACACATTAGTTAAAGGCGCCGGGGGTTCCGGCGCCTTCTCGGGTGCAACTGGAGTCATACCTTTGGGGAGTTCATCAGCTACTTTCAAGGGACTCTCACCTGCTTCGGCTGAGTAGTAAAGTTATTCCCAAAGTAGATTACTGCATTCGGGGTATATGCCACATTGTTGTAACGGGATATTAGTCCGCATCCTTTGCATTTATGCATCAGGCTGGCTGTTTGCTCAGTGTAACTAATAATAATTGAGCTACCACAGGAAGGGCACGCCAATGACCTAATATCTTCTTGTGACCCATCAAAGATTATTTCTTCAATGTCGTCCCATGTCATGGCAATACTCCTTTACGCCTAAGTGATTGAATGTATCTGGCAATAACCCGGTCGATATATAGATGAATGCTCCGATCACCCTGAGTAAACATCTCAGTGAATTTACGAGATCTGCCGCTGTGTGCCCTGATTATTATTCTGGCCTCAAGCTCCTCATGTATTAGGGTATCTATCAACTCTTCCTTGCCAGGTCTGCGTTGTTTACCGATTTCGATCTTTAGAATCTTTGCTCCAGGTATTCCTGAAATCACTGCTGCCGTAGTTTTACCTTCTGTTCTTATCCTCGGGTTATAGGTCGGCTTCGCTGAAAACCTGATCCCGTTCAATTCGTTAGTAACTATTGAATCAATTTCTGCTTGCGATGAACCGTATCGTTGCGGAGTCGGTCTTGATCTGCCACTACGAGTTAACAGGGTAACCGTTGGCCTCTTCAGAAACCGCCTCGCTGTATTATTATACCATCTCTCTATATCTGGTTGACTCCCCTGATACCGCATCCAGGCCCGGATATGAGTCTATCTCTACACCACATCAATTAAGCGTCATCATCTCGCGCATCTCCTGGAACTTGGCTGGCCCTATACCCGGCACCTGTTGCAGGTCCTCCAAGCGCTCGAACGGACCGTTTTTCTCACGGAAGTCCACTATCCGCTTGGCAAGCGCAGGGCCGATACCCGGTAGACGATCCAGTTCTGCGACAGTTGCCGAATTCAAGACCACCTTACCCTCACCCATGGCGCCAACCGAATCACCCGCCTGACCGCTTAAAGACGGTGCAGGATACCGTCTGGCGTCTTCCTCCGAAGGGATGTAGATCTTCACTCCATCGTGTAAAGGCGCGGCCAGGTTGATCAGATCCAACCGGGAATTAGCCGTAGCGCCACCAGCAACAGCCACGGCGTCCGCCACCCGCTGGCCATCCTTAACCTCATACACCCCTGGGTGAGCTACCGCACCTACTACATGGACAACGATGCGTTGCGGATCCTCCTCCCGCTTCACATCCTCCCCCGCATTGTCTTTACCTTTTGTGGTGGCAGACTCTTCCGTTTTACCATGAATTGCGTACTTAGCCCCGCCGTCGAAGTCGTCGGCAACAATTCCCCGGCCCCCCAAAGCACCAAAGAGGCCCGAACGATAGTACCGGTAGAGTCCTCCCGCCACGAGCAGTACCACTACCGCAATAAGAACAAACAGACCCGAGACCTCTCGTCGTGTCTCCGGCATAAGACCATTTACACCACCTTACAATTTTTGGTATTTTAATTATAAGGTGTTCAACTGTAACCCGGCAAGTACTTCTGTTTTATGAAACCAAAGTATAATCAAGGATAATGTGGTATCATTAAATACAACAAAAAGACAGGAGGGGTAATGGTTATGCCCCACCGCCTATTAACTGTCGAACAGGTGGCAGAGATCCTTAATGTCAAACGAAATACCGTTTACCGCTGGATTCGCTCCGGAATACTACCGTCAATAAAAATCGGGGCATTACGCCGGATAAAGGAGGATGCTCTGGAGGAATTCATTACCTCAGAGAGTGAAAAACCGAAGTTCCAAAGGTCCTCCCCTGACGATCCCTTCCTGGAACTAATTGGTGCCGAAGAAAGTGGTAAGAATGACATATCCGAAAAACATGACAAATATCTAGCCCAGAGGCACCCCGGTTGATGAGTGCCGTCTTTGTAGATACTGGCACTATATACGCCGCATTGGATCGAAGCGATGCCCATCACCAAGAGGCCGCTCAACTGTTTCGCCAGTTGACATCACAGAGGGTATCTTTTGTACTGACCAACTTCATTATTGCCGAAACCCACGCCCTGATCCTGTCCGGACTGGGTGCCGACTGGGCACGCACATGGCTCAACCGCATGCAATGGAACGTTGAAAGAGTCCGTAAGGAAGACGAGATCCATGCCAGGGACATAATCAACACTTTCATGGACAAGGACTTCTCGTATATCGACGCCACCAGTTTCGCCGTTATGGAACGTTTAGGCTTAAAGGTGGCCCTCAGTTTCGATCGCCACTACGTGCAGTACGGTATACGTGTATTGCGCCTGAACCCGGGTTCGGGGTTATAAACGCCCTTTATTCCGTAGTCCCCCTCAGTTACCGGCGCACCACGTTAACCAACTTGTCCGGGACGACAACCACCTTCTCCTTAAGGGATACCCCCTTGGTTACACAAAATCATGCAAAATATTGCAGGATTTTGGTAATCATTGTAGAAATGCATTTTTAGACCGCATTCTTCCATTATAGGAAAGGAGAATGATACTTATATAATATTTGTATGAATGCCTAATTCCCAAATAAGCTCGCACCGTACATAAATTTTGAGGGGGATCGCAATGACAGGGTTAAGAAATAAATGGTCATATTTGCTCATCTGTGTATTGCTATTCGCTATAGCAGTTCCAGCTATTGCATATAATTTTTACCCGGGATTTGGTCATATGCCTTCAACTACAGTTAAATGGTACTCTCTCATACAAAATTCGTCCCTTGCTTCCGGTTGGTCATCGGGAGTTACGGCCTGGAACAATGCGGCAACCGTAATAACACTTGTACCGGGAACCTCGTCAAATTCTATCCTATATGCGTACGACTACAATGATCCTAGTGATACAGCTAGGGGAACTACTTATCATTCACCGGACGAGACTGCTTTCACTTGGACCCGGGTCGATATTTGGTTTAATGCCGCAACTCTTGCAAGTAAATCGGCAAGTATCCGGCAATATGTGGCGGCCCACGAAATAGGACATGCCCTTGGACTTGCCCCTGGCCCTTGGGGATCTTTAATGTATGAGGATGGCAGTGACTCTTATAAGTCTACATACAACTATCCCCAGAACGACGACAAGGTTGGCATTCATTGCATGTATGTGTTGCAACGCCAAGGATGCTAGATCAGTATATCGAATTTGGGAGGAGATAACTTAATGAAACGGTTATATCTCGCTTTCTGGGGAATAGTGACGGTTTTTTTTATAGTAGCAGGCTACAACACATTTCCTATACATCCAGCAACACCCATATCATCTAACACGGTTAGCGCTGACCTGATTGAATTCCCTACATTGGAAGCTCTCTCTGGAAAAGCCGAAGCCATTGTTGTCGGAACATTTAACAACAAACCACCTAGACTTATTATCCAAAAAGATATGGTAGATGATGCAGGCAATCACCGTACTTTGAATGCTCGGGGAATACAGTTCGAGGTTCGGGAAGTACTTAAGGGACAACTTAAACCTAACACTATAATCGAAATTGTTCAACGGGTGGGGGTTAACCCTGAAACAGGTCGGCAGTGGCCACTCGTAGATAACGCCTTCTATGAATCACAACCCGGAGAAGAGTACCTCCTGTTTGTTGGGAAATCGTCGATGGGTAATTATTATTGGGTAACAGGACACTACCAGGGAGCATTCCGAATTAAAGATGGAAAAGTAGACTCCGCAAATACAATAGGATTGGGATTGGCTGGTAAAGGTGTAGAAATTAAAAAGACTAACATAGACGAATTTCTAAACCAATTACGTCTCTCGATAAAATAGAAGTGACATGCCATGTGAAAAACATATTTTTGGGGGTCCGCCATCGGACCCCCACTTTACCCATATCAATTCATAACAAAATAGCGGATGCACCCACAGTTGATAAGTACCCCCGTTGCAGAACTATACCGTAAACGCCCTTTATTCCGTAGTCCCCCTCAGTTACCGGCGCACCACGTTAACCAACTTGTCCGGGACGACAACCACCTGCACGATTTGCTTGCCGCTGGTGAACTGTGTCACGCGGTCGTTGGCCAGGGCCAGTTCCTGCAGGCGTTCCCGTGCCGTGCCGCTCTCAACCTCCATGTGCCCGCGCACCCGGCCGTTCACCTGCAGGACAACCTCCACCTTGTCCGCCACCAGGCAGGACTCCCGGTACTTAGGCCAGGCCTGGGCATGCACACTGCCCTCGCCTCCAAGGCCCTCCCACAGCTCCTCCGTTATGTGCGGGGCAAACGGGGCTAGCAGGAGTGTCAGATTAACCGCGACCTCCCTCAGCAGGCCGAGGTTCTGATCACCCGCCGGGACCTCGTCACGGTAGCGCTGGGTGTGGTTGACCAGCTCCATGATGGCGCTGATGGCCGTGTTGAAATTGAAGCGGTCACGGACATCCTCCGTCACCCTCTTGATGGTGAGGTGCAGGGTGCGGCAGAGATCACGCGCTTCGCGGGCGTGGTCACCGTCAATACTCCACTTCTCTGCAAGCGATACCCCCTTGGTGTCCTCCGTGATCCCATGCACCAGGCGCCAGACCCTCTGCAGGAAACGATGGCACCCCTCCACCGCGCGGTCGTTCCACTCCAGGTCCTTCTCCGGCGGGGCGGCAAAAAGGATGAACAGCCGGGCCGTGTCGGCGCCGTACTTGTCCATAATCTCAGTGGGGCTGACGATGTTCCCGCGCGACTTGGACATCGCCGTGCCGCCCAGCGTCACCATCCCCTGCGTGAGCAGGTTTTGGAACGGCTCCACGAACCTGACGAGCCCGGCGTCATAGAGCACCTTGGTGAAGAAACGGGAGTAGAGCAGGTGCAGCACAGCGTGCTCCACCCCACCGATGTACTGGTCCACGGGCATCCAGTACCCTGCGTCTTGCGTGTCGAAAGGCCCGTTTTGGTAACGCGGAGAGACATATCGCAGGTAGTACCAGGAGGAGCACATAAAGGTATCCATGGTATCCGTCTCACGCCGCGCCGGTCCACCGCAGTTTGGGCAAGTGGTGTTCACGAATTCCTCGCAGCGCGCGAGGGGGGAACCGCCCTCCGGCCGGAAATCCACATCAGGGGGAAGCATGACGGGCAACTGGTCCTCCGGGACAGGGACCACTCCGCACGAATCGCAATAGATCATCGGTATGGGCGCGCCCCAGTAACGCTGGCGGGAAATGAGCCAGTCGCGCAAACGGTAGTTCACCACCCGCTGGCCCCAACCCTTTTCCATTACATGATTTATAATCCCCTGTTTCGCTTCCTCGCTGGGCAGGCCGGTAAACTGTGCAGAATCGAACATCACACCGGGCTCCACATAGGCCTCGGACATGGTGTCGCCCGACAGGCTCTGCCCCTCCGGCTGGATAACAACCCTTACAGGCAACCCGTATTTGCGCGCAAAATCAAAGTCCCGCTGGTCATGGGCCGGCACAGCCATCACAGCGCCGGTTCCGTATTCGTACAGGACGTAATTGGCCACCCAAATGGGGATTCTGTCACCGGTCAGCGGGTTTACGGCGAATGCGCCGGTGTTTACACCCACCTTCTCGGCCTCGGTCCGCTCACGCTCGCTCTGTTCAGCCATGCTGGCGACGAAATCCTTCACCGCCGCCTCTTCAGGCCGTCCCCGAACGAGTTCAGGGACGATGGGGTGTTCGGGGGCGACGACCATGTAGGTCACCCCGTAGAGCGTATCCGGCCTGGTGGTGAAGATCTTGATGCCGGTGGAAAGCCCCTCCACAGGGAATTCCACCTCTGCCCCCTCGCTGCGGCCGATCCAGTGCTCCTGCATGACCCTGACCTTCTCCGGCCAACCCTCAAGGAGTTTGAGGTCCTCCAGCAGCCTCTCCGCGTATTCAGTGATGCGGAAGAACCACTGTTCCAGCTTCCTCTTCTCGACGGTGCTCTTGCAGCGCCAGCACTCCCCGTCTATGACCTGCTCATTGGCCAGAACCGTGGCGCAGTCCGGGCACCAGTTGACCGGCGCGTTTTTGCGATAAGCTAGGCCCTGCTTGTAGAGCAACAGGAAGAGCCACTGGGTCCAGCGGTAGTACTCCGGGTGACAGGTGGCTATCTCCCTGTCCCAGTCATAGCTCATACCCATGGCCTTGAGCTGTTTCTTCATGTTGTCTATGTTGTCATAGGTCCACTCCGCGGGGTGGATACCGCGTTTAATCGCCGCATTCTCAGCCGGGAGGCCGAAGGCATCCCAACCCATCGGATGCAGCACATTGAAACCATTCATCGTTTGAAACCGGGCAACCACATCCCCTATGGAGTAGTTGCGTACATGGCCCATATGGAGGTTGCCTGAAGGGTATGGGAACATTTCGAGGCAGTAGAACTTCCGACGGTTGTCTGTCCGGGCCTTGTGCGTATTTGTGGCGGCCCAGCGCTTCTGCCATTTTCCTTCCACGGCCTTGAAATCGTAGCGATTCTCCAAACGGCATTCCCCTCCAGACAAAACAATGCTGGCAATCCCAACCGAGTGCAGATTGTACCATCAACCGGTCTAAAACTCCACGCCCGGCAGGAAAGGAAGGGCCGCAGAACGCCTACAACTGCGCCATTGCCCGCAGCCTTTGCACACGCTCCTCAATGGGAGGGTGCGTGCTGAACAGGTTTGCCAGCCCCGCCCCGCTCAAGGGGTTGGCTATATACATGTGGGATGTAGCCGGGTTGACGCTCATGGGGATAGCGCGGGTCCCGTAGGCCAGTTTCTCCAGGGCATTGGCCAGGCCGTGCGGGTTCCCCGTATAATGAGCAGCAGAGGCATCAGCCAGGTACTCCCGGCCCCTGGAAATAGCCATCTGAATTAGCGAAGCAGCAATTGGGGCCAGGATCATCATGATCAGTGACCCAGCAGCGTTGCTCGAACCCTCTTCGTCGTCACGGCGAGAACCGCCGCCCATGAAGAGCGCCCATTGGGCCATATTGGCCAGCATGGTTATGGCACTGGCGAAAACGGCAGCCAGGCTGCCGATGAGAATATCCCTGTTCTTTACATGAGCCAGTTCATGGGCGATTACACCCTCCAGCTCCTCCCTGTTCATCATATGGAGGAGGCCTTCGGTTACCGCCACGGCAGCGTTCTGTGGGTTGCGACCCGTGGCGAAGGCGTTGGGCTGTGACTGCGGAATGAGATAGAGTTTCGGCATCGGCAGTCCGGCCTTTTCGCACAACCGCCGGGTGATAGCATATAATTCAGGAGCTTCGGACTCTGAGACCTCGACCGCCCCCGACATCCGCAAGGCTATACGGTCGCTAAACCAATAGCCGAAGAAATTCATGCCCAGGGCCATGATGAAAGCAAATTGCATCCCGCTGGATCCGCCTATCGCGCCGCCACCCCAGATAAGTAGCGCGCTAAGGATACCCATGAGCAACCAGGTTTTCAGCTTCGTGGTCATTGATTATCCCACCCTTTAATTCAGGATATGAGAACCGGGAAATATTATATTTCAAACCAAACCTCCAGGAAAATTTAAACCAATTAAATAAAATTTTAATGTTTTAAGACGAAACAAACTACATCCATCTCAGAGGAGGAACAATTAATGAAAAGGATGCACATAATTCTTGGCACTACATTTATGTTAGCAGGAATCTTGTTTCTTGGTGGTTGTTCAGACCGGGATGGTTTTAGGGGGCGAGAGGGTTTTAATCCCAACCGCGACGGCTATGGCTACGGTGACATGAGAGAACGTGGAGAGCCGAACGGTTATGATCGCCGTGAAGGTGGGGAGTTCCGGCAAGGCTACAGGGATGGCTATGGTGGGGGGTATCGCAATGAACAGCAATACAATGACCAACAATACATGGAGCGGCCGGGACCGAATGAAACCGGCGACCCAAACTATCAGGGCGACGGTTATGCCCCTCGGGATCAAGGTATGCCACAAGACAGCATACATGGGGGCATTGAAAGCGGCCCCGGGAACCAAGGGTTTGGCGATCCAGGCGCAATGGAGCCTGGCATGGAATCCGGAGGGAACTACGGCACCCCGGAAGGGCGTGAGGGTGGCGAGTTTGGGGAGCGCGGAGAAAGAGGGGAAAGCCGCGAACGGGAGGAGATCGAACGAAGGTAACGCTCTCAAAGAGGCTATTAGAAATAAACCCCGGGTTTTTCAGCCCGGGGTTTTTATTTTTTTAGTGGTGGAGGTAAGCGGGTTCGAACCGCTGGCCTTCTGAATGCCATTCAGACGCTCTCCCAGCTGAGCTATACCCCCACGACACACATCATTATAGCTGTCAGATCACCGAAGTCAAGCCGCTGCCAACTGGCACTTATTATCTACAGGCTTGCTGCGGGACTGGACCCGACTGGCCTGACGCAGGTGTAGCGGTTTGAGTGGCGTCACGCCAGAGCCTTTCGATGTCGTAATACTCCCGATCCTCGTCAACGAAGACATGGATAATCACATCGCCATAATCAAGCAGGATCCACCGGCCAACACTGTAACCCTCGGTATGCAAAGGCTCCTGACCGGCTTCCGCCATCTTCTCCACTATGTTATCCGCAATGGCACGGACCTGTAGGGTTGATCCACCGCTACAGATTACAAAATAGTCCGCAATAACGGTCAAGTTTTTTACGTCAAGTACCTCTATGTCACGAGCCTTTTTATCCTCAGCTGCCAGAACTGCTAAATTAGCCCTCTCCTTGGGTTCCAACCGGCTTGTATCCCTCCAATTCCGCTTTAAGTTCCAGGGTGCGCCTGTCTATGGTCCAACCCCTCGCTTTCAGGCTCTTCACCGTCAGATCGACGGCTGCCTTGATGGCAGCGTCCATATCGGTCCAGGCCAGTTCCCTAACCCTTTCCAATCCAGAGAAGTGGCGTCCCGGTTCAATGAAGTCCGCCAGGTAAACCACTTTATCCAGGAGTGTCATGCCCCTGCACCCGGTTGTGTGACGGGCCACCGCACATAGGATACTATCGTCCTCGATACCCAGTTCTTCCTTGATTAGCACCGCCCCCAGAGGCGCATGAAGGAGCGTTACACCACATCGTTCATCCTCAAGGATACCATGAGATCTTGCAATATTCAGGGCTTTATCAAGGGGCATTTCCCGTGCATAATCGTGGAGAAGGCCCGCCAGCCATGAACGCTTTTGATCTATGCCATGAAGGCCATGAATCCTCGCAAGCCTCACCGCCGTTCTTGCAACCCGTATCGAGTGTAAGAACCTCTTTTCACTTAGACGTGCGCGCAATATTTGAATTAAGCGTTTAGAATCAACTTTGGACATCTCAACGATTTCCCCGGAATTATTATAATGGTTGGGCAAGTATTATGTTAAATACAACTTCTCCCGCACAATGTAGTTTTCTACAGATTCAGGAACCATGTACTTGATCGTATTACCATTGCGAACCCTGCGGCGTATCTCGCTGGAAGAAACACCAACCACCGGGATATCGAACACCTCCAGGCGGTCACGCAGGTTGCCGGGGAAGGCCTGCATTACCTGTTCCAGGGATTGATGCGAAAAACCCGGTCTGCTTACCGCGATAAACCTTGCCATAGATAGGAGTTCCTCGGGGGATTGCCAGGAGGGTAGGCTCAGGGCCGCATCGGCTCCGGTAATAAAATAGATTTGCGCCTCCGGTTCCTGTTCCCTGAAGGTTCTGATGGTGTCCACCGTATATGAGGGCCCCTCACGCTCAAGCTCATACGCGGAAACCTCGAATCCAGGGTTCGAAAGCGTGGCGAGGTATAACATAATGAGGCGATGAAACCCATCAGCCGGCCTGGCATCCCTTTTCGCAGGCGAGATAGCGGCAGGAACAAAAACAACTAACTCCAAACCGTAATGGCACCGAACCACCTCCGCAGCCAGGAGGTGCCCGTGGTGAACCGGATCAAAGGTCCCGCCCATTATGCCAATAGACCGCCTCACAGACATCACCGCCCGCTGAAACTATCCTCGGGTCTCAACCCGGACACGGCGTAGGGTTTCCGCTATGGCTGCCAAAAGGGCGTCGATGCCCTGCCCAGTTGTTGCGGATATGGGGAAAACCTTAAATCCCTTCTTCTGTACGGCCTCATGAAAACGGGGCAGGTTTTCTTCCCCGGCCGGAATATCGATCTTGTTTGCGGCCACAATTTGGGGTAGTTTAGTCAGACGCTCGTCGTAGAAACCTAGTTCCTCATTTATTTTAAGGAAGTCGTCTACCGGGTCCCGGCCTTCCGTACCCGCAACATCCACCACGTGCAACAGGACCCGTGTCCGCTCTATATGCCGCAGGAACTCATGACCGAGACCGACGCCCTGGTGGGCGCCCTCGATTAACCCCGGTATATCAGCCATTACCCAGCTTTGTTCGCCGTGTTCCACCACACCCAGGTTGGGGATGAGTGTGGTAAAGGGATACGAAGCCACCTTGGGTTTTGCTGCTGAAACCCTTGAAAGCAGGGTAGACTTCCCTGCGTTGGGGAACCCGACGAGGCCGACATCCGCCAGTAGTTTCAGTTCTAGTTCGAGCCAGCGCTCTTCCCCGGGTTTACCGTCCTCGGCAAACTGGGGGGCCTGGTTGGTAGAGCTCTTGAACCGGGCATTGCCTCGCCCACCCCTTCCACCACGGGCAACAACAACCTCCTGACCCGGTTCGGTAAGGTCGGCAAGGACCTCCCCTGTTTCCGCATCCTTCACCACCGTCCCGGGGGGCACCTTTATCCGTATATCCTCGGCGTTGGCGCCATGCTTTTTGTCCCCCATTCCGTGTTCCCCACGCTCGGCCTTGAAGTGCCTCTGGTACCGGAAGTCCATCAGGGTCTGTATGTTGTGATCGACAACGAGAATGACATCGCCACCCCGCCCGCCGTCCCCACCGGCAGGACCGCCCCTTGGCACATACTTCTCGCGACGGAAGGCAATGCAGCCATGCCCCCCGTCGCCTGCCTTAACGTATATTCGGGCGGTATCGACGAACACCAAGGCACCCCCAGCCGCGACCATGAACGGGGCCGCGTTTTCCTCCTAAGACCGAGGCCAGGTTAACTGCACCACGCCCATTGGGCAGTCTCCTCCGTCCTCCCTGTATGTAATCATGCCCTTAGCGTTCATAAAAGCCTCAATGGCTGCATCCCAATCCTGTACACTCAACATGGATTTAATCATTGAAAGTAAATCTTCTTCCTTGGCGACATCTGACGGCGCCTTAAAATGCATTTGCAGCTCAAGTTGCCAGGTTTCCTCATCTCCCCCAAGCGCGAACATCACCCTTTGCCCTGAAGGGACCCGATGCACCAGCATTATGGCTGCATCAGCCATCTTATCGACAACAAACGATGCCTCCGATGGCCAGGAAAAACCCTCGACCTGTGGCGCAACTTTAAAACCCAGCTCTATGCCAAAATTCTCCGCAAAACCTTTCTTGAGGAGGAAAGATGCAGCCACGGCGGGGTCGGCCACTTTAGACAGCATGGTTTCAGAAGCCATGGCATCCCTTAGTTCGCGGATGTATTCCTCTACTCGATTGGGTTGGCCCATCTGCAGCCATCCGGAAACTACCTGAAGGTGGTTCAGAAGTGCGTGTCGATATGCGGCCGCCATGGCCAAAACCTCGGTGGGGTTTGCCTCCTGAAAGGCATTCTTAACATAACTCATAGGAATACCCCCGTATAAAAGACCCGACAGGCGTTATACCTACCGGGTCTCTAGAGGCCCGGTGAAAAAGGCTCATCTGCGGCGTTGCCTTCGTCGCTTGTCCCTGCGGCGTA
>DYIG01000037.1:0-7138 GCA_020723725.1 Thermaerobacter marianensis
ACGAAGTTACCTGGCCAATCCCATCCACATCCTTCACCCGACTGCGTAAGTCCTAACTCAAAAGGACTTCTTATAAAAGGATGCATGCCGACCGAAGGGAGTAGAAAAGCATTTCGGTAGAATCGTTTAGGCTTGTCAAAGTGAACGATACTACCGAAATGCTTATTACTCAGCAAATACTGGGAACGCAGTTTGGATCAGTTAGATCAGTATGATAATCGTACTGGGCAATCGTGAATACCGCTCCCACTTGCCTTCAGGGCTAGGCTCGAGTCTACTGTGCCAGGTGGCTTCAGCCCAGCCAAAATTTTAAGCGTCTTCACCAACGCACCTTCAGGGATCTCTTTCACCAATTTCTAGTTCATTCACGGGCTGGAGGTATCACGATAGCGCAGCTCACTGGCTGTCCTTCCGGCTCTAATCCTGATCTATAGAGGTAAGCTATAAGTCCGATTGACACTGGCTATTGGAACTTGTTTGGGCCAGGAAGTAATATTGCTGACATCTATAGCAAAAAGGGATGGGCTATGGGGAAAGAGGGGAGGTCACAACACAACGGTATGTGATTAAAGGCCTTGCCAGCGGTCTGAAGGGGTGAACACATGCAGAAATACATCATCAGCTCGGATGGCCTTAATCTGATTGCAGAAGAAATGGGCCAAGGTTTGCCGCTGGTTTTTGCCCATGGCCTAATCGGAACACGGCACAACACCCTGGAACAACTAGCTCCTCTGGCTTCACACTACCGGGTGGTGGCCTTCGATCAGCGTGGCCATGGCGATTCCACCCCGGTAACCAGTTCGAGCCAGCTCGACCCCATGCGCATGGCAGAGGATTTTGGTGCGGTGATGAGCGGAATGAATATGCAGCAAGCTATTGTTGGGGGGGAGTCCATGGGGGCTGCTACGGCCCTGCTCTTCGCCCTCCACCACCCAGAACAGGTAGATGCCCTCTTGCTTACCGCGCCGGCCTTTGGTGACCGGCCAAACAGCGAGCGCGAGCAGATCGAACAGATGGGAGAGGCAATTATACAAATGGGGATGGAGGCATTCCTAGCACAGGCTGCAGAACACCAACGCAATAAATTGGGGTGGCCGGAGGAGGCAATAAATGCGGTGGCTCGCAACTTCCGCAGACACCAGCCCGAAAGCGTTGCTCTGGCTTGTCGCACAGTACCATCATGGGTAATTTTAGAAGACTTCGCTCCCTTGCAAGCTTTTGATCGGCCCGTCTGCCTAATTGCCTGGCCCGGCGACAATCTGCATCCACTGGATCTAGCCCAACGAATGGCTTCCACCTTCCCCCATTCGAAACTAGCAGTGCTCAATTCGGTTACTGAAATCTTTAGCCAGCCCCGACATGTCGGAGAAATTTATCTAGATTTCTTATCCGAGTTGGCCAGGTAACCGTTAGGTCAGCTGTGCTCAGCACCCACTCTTCTGATACGCATTCCGGCAGTATCGTTCACTTTGGCAAGGCTAAACGATACTGCCGGAATGCACTCCAACTCCCTTCGTTCGGCTTGAATCCTTCACCATTGATTACGCTCAATGGTGAAGGATTCAAGCCGAACCAGTATGACAGAGTGAGCAATGGCGTACAAATTGCATTGTACCGATTTTGCTTATGGCCGACCCTCGTTATGCAAGCCTTCGTAAAGTCGATTTTCTTCGCAGGGGATGCCTTGCGGTGAAATAGAACGAGGGTCCGCTATTGCAGGTGCCGATAGTGTGGTGGCACAGTCAAGTAACTGCCGCACAGAGGGCGTTTCGCGGGCTACAGGCCAAGCCATGGTGAGCTCGAGGTAAGGCGTTGGGTCTACCAGTCGGCGGCGCACCACCTGGGCCGGAAGGGCCCGTGCCCGTGTGTGTTCAGAGGGTAGACATAAGTGCACCCCCGCCCCCGAGGCCACTAGGCGAATGGTGGCAGCGTCCGAGGCCACCCAGCCCTCATTGTCGGCAATGGTCGGGTCGAAACCAGCCTGACGACACCACCCTACCAACAACTCCGTGTAAGCACTGCTTACGTGGGCTCCTACATGCCGCCCCATGACCACAAAACGCTCCTGCTTCAGTGCTTGGAAAGGAACCTCGGCTAGGGTCGCCAGGGGGTGCTTATCTGGCAAAAGCAAGAACAGTTCGATACGCTCGATGAGCTGGTGGAGTAAACTATTGGGCGGCCTGGGTAACCACAAGAAACCCACATCTAGCCAGCCCTCCTCTAATCCCCGCAATTGATCGGGGCTAAACAGTTCGTGCAGCTCGAGTTGAACCTGTGAATTTGCTTGGAAACAATCGAGAATGCGTGGCAGCCTACCGTACAGGCTGTACTGGGTAAAACCCACCCGCAGGCGCTGGGCTTTACCGGCGAACTGCTGTACCTCCTGCAAGCTGCGCTCTACCTCGCGTAACACCCGGCGAGCACCCTGCAGCAAGACCCGCCCAGCCTCTGTGAGCTGGATTTGCCGCTTGCTGCGGTCGAAAAGTTGGATATTTAGTTCCTGCTCGAGGAGTTGGATCTGCCGCGTTAGAGAAGGCTGGGTTAGGTGGCATCTTTCGGCAGCCCGACTGAAGTTGAGTTCCTCGGCCAAGAGCACAAAGTGTTTTAGTTGGCGAAGTTCCATACCCAACCTTGACGATACGATATTCAAACATTATAGCCCAAGCCATACAAAAAATGCATAAGATAAGGCAAGAAAACTATTGGACACCATCGGTATCTCTGCTGCATACTGTGGCCAGAACCCAATACATCAGAATAAAGCCCTTCAGTGGCTTCGTCTGTTGGTTGGGTTGCGGGGAGGTTGATATGCGAACAAGACTGGCTATTTTGCTCGCTGCCTTACTGCTAGGCCTTGGCCTGGCCCAGCAGGTCACACTCAGTTTTGCTGGAAATACTGCACTTAAAGAACCCATCGAAGCCATGATTGCAGCCTTTGAGAAGGAGAACCCCAGTATCCGTATCAGGGCTAGCTTTGCACCCATAGACCAACTCCATGTCTCCCTGCGTACCCAGCTAGCGGCTGGCAATGCCCCAGATATCTTCTCAACAATTCCCGGGAAGGGAGCCCCTACCTCTACCGTAAGCCTAGCGGAAGCCAACTACTTGTTGGACTTGAGTGCAGAACCCTGGGCGCAGCGCATTCCCAGTACTTACGATTATGCGATCAGGCTCCAGGGTAAAACCTACGGAATGGCACCTTCTATCGCCACCATTGGAATTCTTTACAATAAGCAGGTTTTCCAAGAACTCAACCTTCGTCCCCCTCGCACCTGGAACGAATTGCTCGCATTTTGTGATACCGTCAAAAAGGCCAATAAAATTCCTTTTGCCATGGGCTACCGTGATCCATGGGTTAACCTGGTAATTAATTTTTCCTTGGTAGCTACGTTGGTTTACTCCAGCAATCCCAGGTTTGATGTTGATCAGGCCGCAGGTAGGGCAAGCTTCGTAACCTCTCCCTGGAAAGACGCTCTGCAAAAACACCTAGAGATGGAGGCCCGTGGTTGCTTTAATCCGAATCCTACCGGCACCTCGTACCAACAGATGATGGAGTTCGTGGCTACCGGTAGGGCTGCCGCCACCGTGACCCTCTCCTTGACCGTACCGCAGGCTTATCAGTACAACAAAGAGGCCCAGTTGGAGATGGTGGCCTTTCCTGCAACCAACAATCCCAATCAGACCCAGATTCCGGCCTCGCTGCTAACGGTACTAAGCGTTTACAAGAATACCCGTTATCCCGAGCAGGCCAAAGCGTTTATCCGCTTTATCACAGAGCCGCGCAACCTCAATCGGTTCGTGGAAATGACCGGTGACCTTCCCCTTTTCGTTTCCGCAGATAGTCGTCCAAATCCAGTGCTGTCCCCGATGATTCCTTACATCAATCAAGGACGAATTGTGCCTTTTATGGATCATCGTTGGCCCAATGCCGAAGTCCAGCAAGCCCTCATGACCGGCATGCAGCAGCTGCTCACAAAGCAAGCCACCATCGAGCAAGTTCTTAGGCGAATGGATGAAGCCTATAACCGGAAGTAGGTGGTGTAATCGGTCAGGATAATGCGGAGTCCGATATGAATCCGTCTCGCATAGGATGTTCGACCATCACCTATAGAAAATTGACTCTCGAGCAAGCCCTTGAACAGATCGCTTCCCACGGTTTTCAACGAGTAGACCTTGGCATGATTGACAAATTCTGTCCTCACATCAATCCACTCGAGGTTGATGAGGCAGGGCTTTCCCAGATTGCGGAGAAGTTAAAACAGTTGAATCTTCAGGTCTCGAGCTGCAACACATGGTCTCTCGCTCATCTCAACGACCCCAATGGACTGCAAGTCGAGTTTCCATATTTGCTTGCCAGCTTTAAAGTTGCGCAGCAATTAGGCACCAAGGTGGTAACGGTTCAGCCGGGTAGAAAGGTGGAAGCCTCCCAGTGGCAGTTGCAGGCACAGCAAGTGGTTTCGTTGCTCGAGCAACTTGGACAGGTGGCAGACTCTATGGGGCTTCGTCTCGCCATCGAAGCCCCCCACAAAGGCACTCTTGCCGAAGAGTTTGAAAACGCTGCTCGATTGGTTCGAATGCTGAATTCGGATCTGGTAGGCGTTGTAATTGATTCAAGCCATATTCAGTCGGCAGGGGTTCATGTTCAGGAGGTGCTCTCTGCTTACGGTGACCGAGTCCATCACGTGCATCTACGCGATTATGGCTCCCATGGGTTTGCGACACCTGGCGATGGTGATTTTGAATTTGCCGCACTATTTAACGGTTTAGACGCACTTGGGTACAATGGTGATTTCAATCTGGAGCTGGAGTTTCCTGAGCCTACCTTGGAAGAAATAAATCGGGAAGTGGGTCGTGCGCTGGCTTTTTTACACAAGGAGGCATCGTGGCCGATAAAGTGAGGGTAGGATTCATTGGAGCTGGTCGTCATGCAACACGAATCCTCTATCCTTCATTGCGATATACCGATCTCGAGCTGATTTCGATCGCCTCACTCAACGAGGAAGAAGCACGTCGCAACGCAGCCTGGTTCGGTGCAAAATACACCTACCGCAACCACCAAGAATTGCTGGAGCATGCCTCTGAACTTGATGCGGTTCTGGTCGCAGTACCACCACCCGCTTATAAAGAAATACTAACTGACGTCTTAGATGTGGGTCTTCCAGTCTGGAGCGAAAAGCCCGCCGCAGCTTCAGCAAGCGAAGCCAGAGAACTGGAAGAAACATCCCTTCAAACAGGCATACCGATTTGTGTTGGATACATGAAGCGTTTTGCACCGGCTTATGTTTTGGCGCATGAATCCACCAGAGATCCAAGCTTTGGCTCCCTCTCTTACTTCCACGGAAAGTTTGTAATGGGAGGAGGTGTTTACCCCGACGATTACACCTTCCTGGTGGACAACTCCGTCCACATGGCCGACCTGGCCCTTTACTTCATGGGCGAAGTAGCTGAAGTTGTGGCCGAACGTACGGAATTAGAGGGGCGGCTGGCTTACGGAGTCCTGATCAAGTTTTCCAGCGGGGCCATCGGAACATTGCAACTGGGGACCACACAGTCCTGGCATTCACATAACGAGCGGATTGAGGTAACCGGAATAGGCCATGCGGTGGTGGTGGACAACGTGACTCGTTTTCAACTGTTTAAGCCAACCGATCCGGGCGGATGGTGGGAGCCAAACTATACAGTTCCGATAGATGCAAACCAGACCCTGATGCTGACGGGCTACGCTCACCAACTTCAACACTTTGCGGAGGTGTTGCGAAAAGAAACCAAACCAAAGGTAACTATCTCTGACTCGCGAAGAGCCTTGGAGCTGATAGATCAAATTTATTTGGCCGCTGGGGGCAGTTTCGATCCCCAACAAAAGGCTTCTGTGTGGTAGAGGGAAGGGGGACCTATGAAAATATCTGCAAGCTATTGGGTAACAAATCCCGGAAATACGCCTAAAGGAGCCGCTAGGGAGTTTATCAATCCAGAGTGGATTCCCTGGACGGATTGGATTTTGCCCAATACCAAGTTTCGGCTCCTTTACTGCAACCTTGCGACCGGTCAGTTCACCATCCTTTTGCGGGTAGATAAGAATGAAAGCGTTACCGGGCCTGGCCTCTCACACTGGCATACGGCTAATCTTCAGGGTCTTATATTGGAGGGTGGCTTCTATTATTCTGAGGGAGATGACCAAGGCCTTCCAGGTTACTACATCTGCGAGGTAGGGGGTGCTGTACACGCCCCGTATGCACCAGAAGGCCTTCTGATGCTTTTGATCTCCGATGGTCCAATCGTATGTTACGATGCCGATGGGAAAATTGAGGCTATTGGAGATGCTAGCCTGCACTACGCTCTGGCGCAACAAAATGGCGCCACAACGCACACCATGCTGGTTAACTATGTCGGGCCTAGAGCCTTGGTGAAAGTGGCTGGCAATGAAAATAAAGATGACGTGAAGGCTACGTAGCTATGAGCTGCGAGGATACCTCGGGTGTGCTTAGAAAATCACCAACCTTGGCTGGCGCGTTTGCCAGCCGTGTAACTGTCCACGACTCTCTGGATTCGACCACAGCTTAAGCCGGCTTGTATGAAAAATTCTTGATTCACCCCCTTTGCTGGGCCCATGCTCAAAGTGCGAAGTGAGGTGCTCTTTTCAGGCTAAAGCCGATGCCTTTGATGGGTCTAATCTGAAGAACGCGAAAAGATTTCTTATTAGGAGTTGATCTCATGGTTAGAACCTTCGAGCCCAGTCCCCCAAAACCCAGGCCTCGCCGGACGAGCAAGGTGCCCTGGTTTTTTGTGGCTCCAGCCCTGCTACTGTACCTAGGCCTGGTGGTGTATCCGCTAATCAGCGGAGCAGTAGTGTCCTTTACAGACTGGCGCGGCCTCAGTCCAGAGCGAAACTGGGTGGGATGGGCCAACTTCGAGCGCCTGTGGGCCGACCCCCAAGTTCAGTCTGCCCTGCGCAACACCCTCTTGTTGGCCTTGGCCATTACTGTGGTGCAAAACTCACTCGGTCTGCTCTTGGCTTTGGGCCTCAACAGCCACATCTACAGCAGGAACGTACTCAGAACACTTTTTTTTGCTCCCGTGGTGATTAGTCCCTTGATTATCGGTTTTTTATGGCAATATCTCTATAATCCTGTGGCCGACG
>DYIG01000037.1:7152-11545 GCA_020723725.1 Thermaerobacter marianensis
TGAATGGCTTACTGGCTGCCTTCGGTCTGGAAGCATTGCAACAAAACTGGTTGGGTAACCCCAACCTGGCGTTGTGGTCGGTAGCCAACATGGTGATCTGGCAGTCGGTGGGCTTTTCCATGGTGGTTTTTCTGGCAGGGTTACAGGGTGTACCGCAGGAGCTACTGGAAGCTGCAGAGATAGATGGAGCCAGTCCAGCCCAACGCTTTTGGCGGGTCACCCTGCCGCTTCTTGCTCCAGCCATCACCATCAACGTGGTGCTCTCCATCATAGGCTCAATGCGCCTATTCGACCACGTGCTTGCCACGACCGGAGGAGGGCCAGGCTACGCGACCGAAACCCTCACCACCGCTCTATACAAACAGGCTTTTGTCATCGGCCATTATGCTTATGGTTCAGCCATCGCTCTCTTACTCGCAGCTCTGATTGTGAGCATATCCATCGTACAGTTACGAATCCTGCGCAGCCGGGAGGTGGAGGTGTGAGTTATCGCCGCTATAGGCAGAGCAACCTGGCCCTCGAGCTCGGAATGATCGGGCTGACCATCCTGTACTTCCTGCCGATCTATACCTTGCTTGCAGTAGCACTGAAACCGCGGGGAGGGGCATGGGGAAACTTCTGGGAGTTTCCCCGGGGTGTAACCTTGGCCAACTTTGCCGAGGTCTGGCGGGAGGCTCCCTTCCTGAGCTCGCTGCTAGTGAGCCTGGGTGTCACTGGTAGCAGCATTTTACTGCTCGTCGCTTTGGGTGCTCCAGCAGCCTATTTCTTGGCCCGCAATACCGACCGGCTGAGCCACATGCTGTACTACTTGTTCCTCCTGGGGATCATGTTTCCGTTTCAACTGGCCCTGGTGCCACTCTACCGGATCATGCTCGAGGCAGGTCTACTAGGCAACCCAGTCTCGGTGGTTGCATTCCACGTTGCCTATCAGATGCCTTTTACGGTTTTTCTGTATGCAGGTTTTATTCGAAGCCTCTCGGCAAGTTATGAGGAGGCTGCCCTGCTGGATGGAGCTACGCGCTGGCAGGCTTTCTGGAGGGTAGTGGTTCCCTTGCTACGTCCCATCACCGGCACGGCGGTGGTACTTAACGTGATCTTTATCTGGAACGACTTCCTGACTCCCTTTCTATACCTGAGCGGTTCCGAGTATCAAACCCTCCCAGTAATGATCTTTGCTTTTGTCGGAGAGTATACCGCCAAGTACAACCTGATCTTCGCCGGGCTCCTGATGGCCATGCTCCCGGTGCTGGTGCTGTACTTTTTGCTACAACGCTATGTGATTCACGGGTTTGCCAGTGGACTAAGAGGCTAGGTGAAAGATGGACTCTCTACTACATAATTGGAACCATCCCGACCCCGAGTACAGTGCCACCCCCTTCTGGCTCTGGAACGGAGACCTCGAGCCTGGCGAACTGCTGCGACAGATAGCCCTCATGCAAGAGGCCGGGGTAGAGGCCTTTGTCATCCATGCCCGGCGCGGGTTGACGGTCGAGTATTTATCGGAGACCTGGTTTGAACGTTGTCGCTTGGCAATTGAGGAGGCGGCGCGTCGTGGAATGAAGGTATGGATTTACGACGAGGACAACTGGCCCAGCGGTTATGCTGGGGGGCGGGTACTGCAACGCGATCCTGATCTTGTGGGGCAAAATTTGATCATCGAGCGCCACTACCTCGAGGGGCCCAGCGAGTGGCGTTTGAAGCTCGAGCATCCAGAACAGGTGCTCTGTGTACAGGCTGGCCGCATCCGTGAGGTTCTGCCGCAGCAGCAAACCAACCCTTTCTCGGCAGTAACAGGGGTGACCCAGCCCTGGTACCACCGCAGTGCCTACCGGCACGTATACGATGGAATCCCCTGCCACCTAGAGATGGAAAAGGACCTGGTCTGGTGGCAGGTGCCACAAGGCCGCTGGTGTGTGGGGGTGGTACGACAACAGCCAACCCAGTGGCAGGCTGCCTACTCGGAGCAGCTTTACACTGATGTCCTGAATCCGCGGACGGTTGAGGTATTTATCGAAGAAACCCACCAGCGCTATTTTGAACATTTCAAGGAACACTTTGGCCAAACCATCCAGGGATTTTTTGTGGATGAACCTGGCTTTTATAACAACGCATGGGATCGCAACCCCGAGTCAATTCCCTGGGCACCAGACTTCGCTGTGGAGTTTATTCGAAGACGTGGTTATGACCCAATTCCCCGGTTGCTGGCCCTGTGGGAGGATCTCGAGGGTGCGCACGAGCTACGCCTGGACTACTGGCAGACTGCTGCTGAACTCTTCGCTGAAAGGTTTATCGCTCGGCTGGCTAACTGGTGCAAGGAACATGGGGTACGCTTGGCGGGGCACTTGATGCTCGAGGAGTGGCTTTTTACCAACCCCCGCCACTCGGCCAATCCGTTTACGGCCCTGGCCCCCATGCATATACCCGGGGTGGACAAGATTGATGAGGTGGGTCGCAAAATCACCGAGAAGCTGGCGGCCTCGGTAGCCCACGCCCAAGGGCGCCGCCGCGTGGTCAGCGAGAGTTTTGCCCTTATCGGCTGGAAGCTGGCACCCCCCTACATGAAACAGATTGTGGATCAGCAGTTTGTCCGCGGAATTAACTTTCTGATCCCCCATGCCTTCTTTTACTCAATTCAGGATAATCGGAAGAACGATGCGCCACCCTCAGCCTTTTTTCAGAATCCGTGGTGGTCTCACAGCCCTCCGTTGTGGCGCTATGTGACCAGGCTCTCCCTGGCCCTCTCACAGGGTCAACACGCCGCACCCTTGGTGCTCTACTACCCTCTTGAAGCAGCCTGGGCTGCCATGACCCCCGCCGATCCCCCGTCCTTTGGTGGGGGCCCATACAGCAGTTCGGCCCGTCAGCCCTGGCAGCTACCCCACCCGCAGCATCCTGTACAGAAGTGCGACGCCGGACTGATCGAACTGGCCACCGCGCTGCTGGAATGGCAGTACGATTTTGACCTCCTGGACTACAGCCTGCTGAAGCAGGCCAAGCTGATGGGCGGAACCCTCGAGCTAGGGCAGGAGCGCTTTTCTGCAATGGTTGTGCCCTGGACGCCTTATCTGCGGGCCGAGGCGCTAGACCAGATGCTGACCTTGGCCGCCTCGGGCGGTACCTTGCTCTTCATGCAGGCACTACCCGAGCTGCTTGGCCCTCCACCAGCCAACTGGCTTGCCTGGCAGGCACGGTTAGGTGCTGAACCTTCCAGATGGCATCCCATCGGGAGTGGCAGAGTGGGCCTGGCTTCCAACCTCGAGGTGGCCTGGAGGCTTTTGTCTGAAGCCGTCCCCCGCGACCTGGAGGCACGGCTTGAGCAAGACCCCCTGCGGCTTTTCGTTGAACCGCGCCGTTACGCAAATCACCACCGGCTACAAAGAACCAGCCACGCCATCAAATACCATCGCCGCAGGCTGGGGGAGGCCAACCTGTATTTTGTGGTCAACGAGTCCGACCAGACTCTACAGGTTAAGTTGAGGCTACGGGGTGGCCCAAGAGCGACCCGTTTGGATCTACGAAACGGCCAAGCCATACCAATTGCCGCCACCCCTTGTGAAGGGAGGGTGGAGGTAGGCCTGGCATTTGGCCCCTGGGAGTCGCACTTGCTCTACCTGGAGGATGCGCCGACGCTACCTGTACCGGCCCAGCGGGTGCTGCGACAGGAGCGGCTGGAAGGCTGGCATCTATCGCTTGACCAGGTGAATCACCAGGGCGAACTCCTGCCCTGGGGCGCGCTGGGGCTGTCCCGATTTGCTGGGCTGGGCCTCTACCACCTGGAGTTTGACCTGCCCTCACTTCCTACAGAACAGCGCGTGATACTGGACTTAGGCCAAGTCTTCGAAACAGCCCGGATTGGCGTCAATGGAAACTGGCTCGAGCCCCTGGCCTGGGCCCCCTATCAAGTCGAGATCACCCCCTATCTACGCATAGGGAGGAACTCGGTCGAGGTGGAGGTTGCCAACACCCTGGCCGGAGCGTTCGAGGAGATTGAACGACCCAGTGGCCTGCTGGGGCCAGTGCAGCTTTTTTGGATTGAGGACTTGACTACAGACAACATGGTCTTGGTCGAACCTTTCAGAATGTAGGTTTATGTAAAAGCGAGGAGGTGTGAGGCAGCCATGACCCGTACGCAGGTAAAAGCAGCCCTCAAAACCCAGCGCCTCGAGACCCCTAGCTGGGGCTATGGCAACTCCGGTACCCGCTTCAAGACCTTTGCAGTTCCAGGTGCGGCCCGCAACGTCTGGGAGAAGCTCGAGGACGCCGCCCTAATGCACCAGCTAAGCGGGATAGCCCCCAGTGTAGCCCTTCATATTCCTTGGGATCGGCCCGAGGACTGGGGTCGGCTCATAGAGTTTGCACAGGCGCACCAGATCCGGATCGGGGCCATCAATCC
>DYIG01000038.1:0-7521 GCA_020723725.1 Thermaerobacter marianensis
CTGGGGCTGGAGGTGTCCTTCGGCACCGAGGAGGTGGACGGCGGCCAGGTGCAGGTGCTAACGATAAAGGAGAAAAGCTCGACGGACGAAGCAAGGCGGTAGCCGGGCAGGAGAGTCTCCTCACACCAGTGGATACACCGAGACAGGCGTCAATTGGGCGTCAAAAGAACGAAAAAGCCGCCTGTTCGTCGGCGGCCTTGAATCGTGAAAGCCTTGCGGCTCTAGATTTTTAGGTGGTGCGCCCTGCAGGATTTGAACCCACGACCTACTGATCCGTAGTCAGTCGCTCTAATCCGCTGAGCTAAGGGCGCACATTATGGCGGAGAGGGAGGGATTCGAACCCTCGCGCAGAGGTTTGATCCTCCGCCTACAGGTTTAGCAAACCCGCCCCTTCGGCCGACTTGGGTACCTCTCCGTCCGATCGAGATACTACTAAAAAGAGGCTGCACTTATTATGCGCTACAACGCGCATATTAGGATAACATGCGCCTTAACCGTTTACAAGATGATAACTATTTAAATTCAATCCAAATAACCCTTTAAAGTTTTGTTTAGAAATGACCCTACATAAAGATAAGTGGCCCGTTGAGAATACCAATGAAACGACCAATAGCCAAGGGGGCGCAAAATGAATTTTCTGGACCCTTACGTTCGAACTATGGTTATCCGATTGATCTCAGCAACTGTCGAGCTTACTGGCGCACTGCTTATGGCCAGATTCAATAAGATTGACACAGCGGTTCGCATCAACGGTTTTCTGGGCTTGGTTGGTCCGCTCGTCCTCATCACAGCAACCGCTGTCGGATTGGTCGGCCTGGCCAATAACATTCAATCATCAAAAATCCTTCTTGTCATCGTCGGGGTGCTGTTGATCCTCATTGGCACAAGATAGCATTTTCGCGCCACTTGCATAATGCTATACTTTGATATTGGTCACTTATTTTTGCGGAGGGGTACCCAAGCGGTTGAAGGGGTCGGTCTTGAAAACCGAAAGGCGATGCAAGTCGCGCGTGGGTTCGAATCCCACCTCCTCCGCCATTATACCTACAGATGCAAAGCCCTCCCGCTGCTAGCAGCCGTTTTAGTTGCAACTACCATAACCAGGGCGCTAACAATGGAAAGAACCATGGAGATCCCCCCGATGATAACCGGAACAGGCGATGTGCCAAGATACACTTCCATAAAAATTCCTATCGGCATCAGCATACCGAGAACACCAAACCAGGAAGCCGCCCTTGCAGACTTCAGGGGGGACTTCATATGCATGAGAAGCAGACCGATGAGAATATTCAGCATGGCGAAAAGGTTTCCATGAACATGGGAGAGGCGCGCCTCAAAATGCTTCCCGCTTCCATAGGAAGCAACCCACTCCTCCTTACCCGGAGCGAAGTCACGCAGATAGATCAAGATGAACCCATAAAGCATGAAACCCAGAAGGGCTGCAAGGCCAACGACGATGTTTTTCTTCCCCTCGGAACCAAAACCCATTCTCATAAACCCTCCTTAAGTAACCTGATGATAATAATATATTAAGTGAGTACTTACTCACTTTTCAATAATAATATTCGCTTAAGGAGAAAAAGAAGTTTAGACCTATACACGGCGGATTAAATTGAAAGGATTTCCCTGCCGCCCATATACGGACGGAGGGTTTCCGGAATGGTAACCGAACCGTCCTCATTTTGGTAGTTTTCCAAAAGGGCGGCAAGGGTTCGACCGACAGCGAGACCGGAACCGTTGAGGGTGTGAACCAATTCAGCCTTTGCCCCTTGTTCACGCCTGAACTTGAGCCCGGCGCGCCGCGCCTGGAAATCCCCGAAGTTGCTGCACGAGGATATCTCCACGTACCTGCCGTAACTCGGCATCCATACCTCAAGGTCGAACTTGCGTGTGGCCGCAAAACCGAGGTCCCCGGTACAGATCTCCAGCACGCGGTAGGGCAAACCAAGCCTCTGAAGCACGGCTTCGGCATCGGCCATCAGCCGGTAAAGCGCGTCTTCCGAATCCTCGGGCAAAGTGAACCAGACCAGCTCCACCTTGTCAAACTGGTGCTGGCGTATCAGGCCGCGGGTATCCCGCCCGGCGGAACCCGCCTCCGAACGGAAACAGGCGGTATAGGCGGCGTGTTTGATAGGCAGAACATGCCCATCCAGGATTTCATCACGGTAGAGGTTGGTTACGGGGACCTCGGCGGTGGGCACCAGCCAGAGATCGTGGTCCTTCACGGAAAAAGCGTCCTCGGCGAACTTGGGTAACTGGCCGGTCCCGGTCATGCTGGCGCTGTTAACCAGGAATGGCGGCAGGATTTCAGTATACCCGTGCTTCCCTATATGAAGGTCCAGCATAAAATTGGTCAGGGCGCGCACCAACCTCGCGCCATCGTTACGAAATACGGTGAAGCGGGAACCGGTAACCTTCCCCGCCCTCTCGAAATCCAAGAGGTCCAGCGCCGTGCCAATATCCCAATGGGCCTTGGGCTCGAAGCCAAATTCCCTCGGTTCACCGTGTCGACGCACCTCCCTGTTTCCCGATTCGTCTTCACCATATGGAACATCGGGGGCCGGGAGGTTGGGCAGGCCTATAATGAGCCCTTCAATCTCGGTCTCATAACCCTTAACCGCCTGGTCCAGTTCCTTGATGCGGCTGGATACGGCGCCCATTTCCTCGATAAGTTCCGAAGCATCAGCCCCGGAGCGTTTCCTTTTGCCTATCTCTTCGGAAACCTGGTTCCTCCGGGCCTTCAGGCTCTCCACTTCCTGCAGGGCCGCCCTCCAGTGAGAGTCCATTTCAAGGATGGCATCCAGTGCGGATGTATCTACATTCTTCTTCCGGAGCCCTTCCCGAACCAGTTCCGGTTGTTGCCTGATCAGCCTGAGGTCGAGCATTGCCCTCCACCCTCCGCGAGTTTCTTGAGGCTAACCGCCAGAGGCTGGTAAGCTATGCCCCTGTCGGTGATAATCCCGGAAATGTAACGCGCCGGAGTGATGTCAAATGCAGGATTGGCCACCCCCACACGGTCGGGCGCCCAGCGAAGATCCCCCCATCCCAGAACCTCCCCGGGGTCACGCTCCTCAATTACAATCTCATCTCCGGACTCAAGACTCAAATCCACCGTAGACCAGGGTGCTGCCACATAAAACGGTATCCCATGTTCCTTAGACAGGACCGCCAGCGAGTACGTCCCGATTTTGTTGGCAACATCGCCATTGGAACAGATGCGATCGGCCCCTACGACAACTAAATTGACCTCGCCACGCATCATGAAATAACCTGCCATATTATCCGTGATCAGGGTTGCGGGGATATCCTCCTGAACGAGTTCCCATGCCGTCAGGCGAGCGCCCTGGAGGAAGGGCCGCGTCTCGTCCACCAACACGCGTATCCCCTTCCCCTGCTCATGCGCCGCCCTGATAACGCCGAGCGCCGTGCCATACCCCCCTGTGGCCAGAGCCCCCGCGTTGCAGTGTGTCAGCACCGTGTCCCCGTCATTGATGAGGGACGCCCCGTAGGAGCCTATTCGATGGTTCATCTCCACATCTTCACGGTGAATGAGCTGGGCCTCCTCACTGAGGGCCCTGACCAGATCAGCGACGCCAAAACCCTTATCGGCCAGGGACCTGGCACGGGCCATTAGCCTTTCCACCGCCCAGGACAGATTTACAGCCGTTGGCCGGGTGGCCTTCAAACGGCGGCCAGCCTCGGCAAGTAAACTAACAACCCTGTGCGGGTCCACTTCACCCGCATCCAACGCCCGCTGGCCGGCCAGGTACAGACCGTAAGCAGCAGTGATGCCGATGGCAGGCGCCCCGCGGACCACCATGGACTGAATCGCCCCGGCTACCTCCTCAACCGTGCGACAGTCTACGTACTCCACCCTGAGGGGGAGAACACGCTGATCAAGCAGGCGCAACCCGCCGGATGAGAACTCTATGGCGTTGACGTTTGAATGTTTGCTCATCACCGGCTCCCCGCCCCCTTGATGAGACGAACCAGGAGGCAGACACGGGCGGTTTCCTCAGTCAGTTCCGCCTGTTGAAAAGCCTCCTGCAGGTCTGCCGCCCAGGATATAACCCCATGGCGCTCCAACAACGCCGCCTTGTATGCAGGACAGAAAGAAGCCACCGCCCGGCCAAGCTCCACACTCCCGGGCGGGGCATAGGGCACCAGGGGCACCTCCCCAAGGAGCATCTCCGACTCCGTGGTAATAACGGGCAATCCCTCCCCGGCAACCGCGAACGCAGTCGCCATTGGTGAATGCGTATGGACTACAGCCTTTACAGCGGGGTTGGCCCGATAGATCTCCAGGTGCATCGGCAGTTCAGACGAGGGTTTGCCCACACCCAGAACGGCGCCCTGCATATCCGTCAATACGATATCGCTCGGTTCTATGTCAGCCAGTGCGGAACCGGTCCGGGTGATGTATACAGTTTCACCGTCACGAACGCTCACGTTGCCGGCTACCGATGTGACCATTCCACGTTCATATAAGCGGCGGCAAACACGGGCAATGGCTTCCTGCGGGCTCATGGCGTAATCACCTACGCCAGCACCTCCTCAAGGAAGTAACGGTGAATCCTGGTGTCCGAGGTGAGTTCCGGGTGGAAGGCCGCCGCCAGGAAGCGGCCCTGGCGGGCCAGGACCACTTTCTCCTCAACCCTGCCCAGGACGGCAACACCAGGTCCCACGGCTTCAATCTGCGGCGCGCGGATGAAGACCGCCCTGAACGGGCTGCCATTGTAGGCCTCACCCATAGCGGATATGTCCAGGTCGGCTTCAAAGCTATCCACCTGACGGCCGAAGGCGTTTCTCCTTACGACCATATCGATTAGTCCAAGAACGGGCTGGGGCCGACCTTCAAGGCTGGTTCCGCCTTTCAATTCCCGGGCGAGGAGAACGAGGCCAGCGCAGGTGCCGAATAAACCCATACCACCAGCCACCCGTTCCTTTATGGCATTCAGAAAGCCATAGGCATCCATCAGCTTTCCTATGGCCGTACTCTCGCCACCGGGAACCACGAGCCCCCTGAGGCCACCCATCTGTTCTGGCTTACGGATTTCAGAGACCTCCGCGCCGCACTGGCGCAACATTACGGCATGCTCCCGAAAATCCCCCTGTAACGCCAGGACCCCGATCTTCACCGGCAGTTCACCAGCCGCGCTCCTGCATGCGCTGTTCCTGAGCTATGGTAGCGATCTCGAGCCCGGGCATCGCTTCACCAAGGTCATGGGAGACATCAGCGAGAACCTTCGGGTCGTTGTAATGCGTCGTGGCCATAACGATGGCTCGGGCGCGACGGGCGGGGTCAGCGGACTTGAATATGCCCGAACCCACAAATATTCCGTCGCAACCGAGTTGCATCATGAGGGCTGCATCAGCCGGTGTGGCTATGCCGCCCGCAGCGAAGTTGACCACCGGCAGGCGGCCCAGGTCCCTTACCTGGCGCAAGAGGTCCAGGGGAGCACCCAGGTTCTTGGACTCCGCCACCAGTTCTTCATCCGAAAGGTTACGCACATGACGGATCTGCTCATTGACCTTGCGGATGTGCCGGACAGCTTCCACCACATTACCCGTGCCGGGCTCACCCTTGGTCCTAATCATGGCAGCCCCTTCAGCGATGCGCCTTAACGCCTCGCCCAAATCCCTGGCCCCGCAAACAAAAGGGACCTTAAAGGCGTGCTTGTTGATGTGATAAACCTCGTCGGCCGGGGTTAGAACCTCGCTCTCGTCGATGTAGTCCACCCCGAGCGCCTCAAGGATCTGCGCCTCCACAAAATGACCAATCCTCACCTTGGCCATAACCGGAATGGTCACGACCTCCATAATCCGCTCTATGACAGTGGGGTCGGCCATACGGGCAACCCCGCCTGCGGCACGGATATCAGCCGGAACCCTCTCCAAGGCCATAACGGATACCGCTCCGGCCTCCTCAGCTATTCTGGCCTGCTCCGGGGTCGTAACGTCCATGATGACCCCGCCTTTTAGCATCTCAGCCAGGCCTTTTTTTACCAGGAATGTACCCTTTTCCTGTGTCGCCATTTGCTAATTCCCCTCCACTTCCGCCGGTTCACTCGTCGCGGGGTTTAACCCGTGCCAGAGCTACCAGCGTATCCCCTTCCTCGAGGCGCATGAGCGTCACGCCCTGGGTGTCCCGCCCAAGGACCGAAATCCCTGAAACGGGCAGACGTATCACGACCCCGTTGGCAGAGATGAGCATAACATCGTCTTCCTCTTCAACCACCCTGATAGCGGCAACCTTACCGTTACGCTTGGTAATCCTCAGGGTTTTAATCCCTTTGCCCCCGCGGCTCTGTACGCGGTATTCGGAAACGGTGGTCCTTTTCCCAAAACCATTTTCGGTAACCACAAGGAGATTCACGTTGTCCGAACCATCCGAAGGGACAACCTCCATGCCTACCAACTCGTCACCCTCTTCCAGGGAGATGCCGATAACCCCTCGGGCCTCCCGGCCCATGGGTCGAACATCACCCTCACTGAACCTGATGGAGAGACCGTTTTTGGTAACCAGCATCACGTCGTCATTACCATCCGTGATCTTCACGCTGATCAGCTCGTCCCCTTCATCAAGGTTGATGGCTATGATGCCTGACCGCCGGGTGTTGGCGAAGGCGTTAAGGGCGGTCTTCTTAGCTATTCCCTGACGCGTCGCCATCATGAGGTAGAGCGTGTCCGCTTCTGTTTCATTCGCCACCAGGTCTGGAGCGTCATCCGCGCCGCTGGCCATATGCTGTATGGGGATGACGGCAGTTATCTTCTCGTCTTTCTCAATAGGGATAATGTTGACGATCGCCGTGCCCCTGGCGGTTCGACTGGCCTCAGGGATCTCATAGACCTTGAGCCTGAAGGCCCGGCCCCGGTTGGTAAAGAACATTATCCATTTGTGGGTGGTGGTAACAAAGATGTGTTCAACAAAGTCCTCCTGGCGCGTGGCCATACCGACCACACCCCGGCCGCCGCGGTGTTGGCTCCTATAGGTGTGAAGGGGGAGGCGTTTGACGTAACCATTATGGGTTAGGGTAACCACCACGTCCTCATCGGCAATGAGGTCCTCTTCCGCCAGTTCGGCACCCGCCGCGACGATCTGCGTCCGTCTCGCGTCTGCATAGCGCCCCCGAACCTCAAGCAACTCCTGCTTGATAACCTGCATGAGGATGTCTTCGTTGGCCAGGATGGCCCTGAGCCGTTCAATGGTCTGGAGGAGTTCGGCGTACTCCTCTTCTATCTTATCCCTTTCCAGCCCGGTCAACCGCTGGAGCCTCATATCCAGGATAGCCTGGGCCTGTCTCTCACTTAAGCCGAAGCGGGTCATGAGCCCAATTCGGGCGTCATCGGTTGTGCGTGAAGCGCGGATGAGGGCGATAACTTCGTCTATGTTGTCAAGGGCAATGCGCAGCCCTTCAAGTATATGCGCCCTTTCCTCCGCCTTGGCCAGCTCGTACTTGGTACGGCGGGTGACCACGTCTCTCTGATGCTGGACATAGTGGTAGATTACCTGGCGCAGGT
>DYIG01000038.1:7531-10627 GCA_020723725.1 Thermaerobacter marianensis
CAGCGCGGCCACATGCTCGTAGACACGCGGCTGGCCATCCACCAGGGCCAACGTAATTATGCTGTGGCTCAATTGCATCTGCGTGTTCTTATAGAGGTTGTTCAGAACGACATTGGCGTTGGCCCCACGGGACACGTCAATGGTTATGCGCATACCCGTCCGGTCGGTTTCGTCACGAAGGTCGCTGATGCCATCGAGTTTCTTCTCACGAACCAGTTCAGCTATACGCTCGATGAGTTTGGCTTTGTTAACCTCATAGGGGAGCTCCGTGATGACAATGCGCTCCCGGCCGCTCTTGCCCTCCTCGATGCGGGCCTTGGCGCGCACCGTAACAATGCCTCGACCGGTCTCGTATGCCTTGTTGATCCCTTCCCGCCCGAGAATCAGCCCCCCTGTGGGGAAGTCAGGTCCCTTGATGTGCCGCATCAGTTCCCTGACGGTAATCTCGGGGTTGTCTATCATAGCGACGGTGCCGTCTATAACCTCGCCGAGGTTATGCGGGGGAATGCTGGTCGCCATGCCAACCGCAATGCCGGATGAACCGTTTACCAGCAGGTTTGGGAACCGTGCCGGCAGCACCACCGGCTCGTTGTACTCACCGTCGAAGTTGGGCTGGAAATCCACCGTCTCTTTATCGAGGTCACGGAGCATCTCCATGGCAATGCGGGACAACCGGGCCTCGGTGTAACGCATGGCAGCCGCGGGGTCGCCGTCGACGCTGCCGAAGTTCCCGTGCCCATCAATAAGCGGGTAACGCATGGAGAAGTCCTGCGCCAGCCTGACCAAGGCGTCATAAACCGCGGAATCCCCGTGGGGGTGATACCGACCGAGGACATCACCGACTGTACGCACAGACTTCTTGTAGGGCTTGTCCGGGGTATTCCCGTTCTCGGACATGGTAAAGAGGATGCGCCGCTGCACAGGCTTCAGCCCGTCCCTAACATCCGGCAACGCCCGGCTGACGATCACGCTCATGGCGTAATCTATGTACGACTGCTTCATCTCTTCGGCGATATCACGAGCTAGAACCCGCCCCTCAGCCATGGACAAGCCCATCCCCCCACCCTATATACAAGGTATGTTTACAGTTAGATACCCTTGGCACGGCGCTCCTGGGCCGCGTGAAAGAGCTCCCACGCCTTGGCGGCGTCCTGCCAGCCGTCAACCTCTGTCCTCTTGCCCTCCAGGTCTTTATAAACCTTGAAGAAGTGCTCGATCTCACGCAAAAGGTGGGCAGGGAGATCCTCCAAGGTATTAACGTCCTTAAACCGCGGATCCCCGACAGGAACGGCCAGGACCTTTTCGTCCTCACCCTTTTCATCACGCATGATGAGCACACCTACCGGGCGAACCGGCACCACACAGCCCGGGAAGGTTGGTTCGTTGACCACAACCATCACATCCAGGGGATCCCCGTCAGTATGCAGTGTATCCAGAATCATGCCGTAGTCCGTCGGGTAGTGCATGGGGGAATAAAGCACCCGGTCAAGAACAAAACGACCGAGCTTATCATCATATTCATATTTATTTCTGCATCCCTTGGGGATCTCAACTAGTGCGAGCATTTCTTCCTTCGCCAACTTACTCCCTCCCAGTATTCATAGAAATACACTAACAAGGGCTCATCTGAGCCCCGAACCACCAAGCGCTAAATTTGCTGCAGTTATTATATCTCTTAGGGAATGGGGGGGGAAGTGCTATAATGCCCCCTGCAGGGTAGTGTACCGAGGGGGATACCAGGTTGTTCGTCAACATTCTGCGCATCATTCCGGGATTGCTCTTCGCGGCGTACCTGTTCTATCAGGCCTCACGCTTCTTCCGCGTCTGGTGGTGGGTCGTCACAGACAATGATTATGAGCGCGGCCGTCCGGGGTGGCTGGCACAGGCCATTGCCTTCAACATCGGCATGTTTCCCGCGTTCCTGATAGCATTCGGGCTTTTCTTGCTGGGCCTCGCCTTCGCCGCCTATGTGCTTTTATTGGTCCTGGGACCGGAGAGTGCGGTGGGCGGGCTCCTGAACCGGTTCATGGAGGGGATGGGGATCGGGGCGCCTTAACATGGCAGCATAACCTTTAAATCAAACCCACCATCTTGGTAATGTTGAATAATTTCATAGCCTAAGCCCATCCACTGCCTCTTGAACCGCCCGGGCGAGCGGTATCAGATCAAGACCCAAATCCCTCTGCGATGGGCCGGGGTCCCCTGTGTTCCCCGCAAGGAGCATCTTTATCTCGTCGACGGTAACGGGCGGATTTGGCGTCAGGCGCTGGGACACTGAGCCGACCACCCGCATGATGGGTAAGGGCACGTGTATCTTTCGCTTTTTCATCCCCATGCTGTTCATAATTAGATCAATAAGTGCTTCAAAGGTTGTCGGTTCCAGACCCACCAGGTCATATGTGTTCCCCAGAGCGGCAGGTGTTTCAATGGCCTTCCGAAACGCCCGGGCAACATCGTCGAGCGCGATGGGTTGGAGCGCGAAATTTCCCTGGCCGGGGATCGGCACCATCGGGGCGGATCTGATTAACTGGGCGTATTCCTCCATGAACCCGCCGGGACCGATGATGAACGAGGGACGCATTATGGCATGGGGGATCCCCGACGAGCGGACCATCTCCTCGGCCTGGAGTTTGGCACTCATGTAGCCGGTATCCGGGTCAGGTCCAACCCCCAGGGCACTCATCAGGATGAAACGATCAACCCCGCCCGTCTTCGAAGCGGCGGAAACAGTATTGAGTGTTCCACCGGCCGTAATGGCCTGGAAGGTCCTCTCCTTCCATTCCCGCCTAATGGCGACAAGGTGTATTACCTGCCGACAACCCGATACCGCCCGTTCCACGGAAGCCGGATCGGTGACATCCCCCTCCGCCCACTCAACATCTCGTCGGGAAGGTGGCCGCCTGCTGAGCACCTTCACCCGGTAACCGTTGCTGACAAGCTCGGCTACCACCGCTCTCCCGACAAACCCCGTCCCGCCGGTGACAAGTATCATCGCGCACCCCCTCTACCACAACAGGAAAAAAAACAAATCTCATCCGAATTAAAATGACCGGTTATAATGACTATAGTCACATAAAAAGGAGGTTGTCATGATCA
>DYIG01000038.1:10637-11267 GCA_020723725.1 Thermaerobacter marianensis
CTCCCTGACCACAAAAATCAAGTCTCAAAGTCGAATTTTAAGGCCCGTGCCCTCGCCTACTTCCGGTGGGTTCAAGAAACCGGCAAGTCCCTGATCATCACCGACCGGGGACGGCCGGTGGCAAAGGTCATTCCCTTTCAGGACGATCCGCAGCAAACCTTAAAAGAGCTCCGCGGCTCCGTAATCCACTATGACGACCCCACAGCGCCCGTTGCCGGGGAAGACTGGGAAGCGAACCGTTGATCCTGTTGGATACCCACGCCTGGATATGGTGGATCAGCGACCCGGACCAACTGTCGGAATCCGCCCACTCGGCGATCGCAGAGGCTGATAAGAGCGGAACCATGTGCATTTCCGCCATCAGCGTCTGGGAGGTGGCGATGCTCGTGGCCAGGGGACGGTTGCAACTCACCATGGCTGTTGCGGAATGGGTCCAGCGGTGCGAGTCATTGCCCATGCTACAATTCGTCCCTGTAGATAACGACATCGCCCTCCGCGCCGTGTCCCTGCCTGGTGAATTCCATCCCGATCCCGCGGACCGGATCATCGTTGCCACGGCGCAAAGTCTGGGGGCCACCCTGATCACCAAGGATGAGCGCATCCGATCCTATCCCCATGTGAATACTATTT
>DYIG01000039.1 GCA_020723725.1 Thermaerobacter marianensis
AGGCGAGGTTGTCCTACTGGAACGTACAGGGACGACATGAGGTAGATTTCGTGATTGAAGTAGGCAGAGAGAACATAGCCATCGAGGTGAAAGCCGCCAGCAGGTGGGACGAACGCGACCTCTCTGGTTTGAAAGCCTTCATTGCCGCCACGCCGAATTGCCGTGCCGGGATTTTGGCTCATAACGGTCAACAAGCTGTCCGCTTGGACGAAAGGCTCTGGGCTCTCCCCCTGGTGCTTTTGTTGGCTTAATGAAAAGAAAAATTCAAACAGAAAAATCCAATGATCGAGCAATTTGCAAACCTAATTCTGAATGAAACCCACCATCGTCTAAAATTAGATTCTCCAAACGCTTATATAGATCCCGAATATCCCCATCATCTTGCATACTTAGTGCTTGAAACCCATGAACAAGAATACTTAGGTTGCGCGTCTTGGGTTTTAAAATAGCCTCATTTTCCATAGCTAATAAACGGTCACCGAAAGGATCCCCAAGAATTCTTAACAATCGCGCCACAGCTTCCCGGCCTGCTTGATAATTACCATCTTCCCCGATATTGATTGGCTTTCGTTTCTTCTTAATAAGTTCCTGCTGGAGCATTTTTACAGCATCATGTTCTGGTGGTAGGGAGCCCGAATCGAGATTATATTCAAATAGGCGTGCCTGACCGATCAATTCCAAAACCCTATAAGCACGGAGAACAGCATCCTCATATTGGCGGTCTCTGATACGCCGTTCACCGTTAGCCAGTAATTCACATAGTAAGCGCCGCAAGTGCTTAGCCTTTGTTTGATTAGCATCTGGTAGCGGATGAGCCAATTTTCTTACCCATTCCCGCATCATCTTAGTGGGTATAAACCTCATCCACTCAGATGGAAGAGATGGTGCTTCTGGCAATTGAACACGGTTAGCGGTCTGATAATCTAGACGATCCCATGCTCCGTAGTATTCCGCCAGGGGTCGAATTTGCCTTACAAAACCTATAATTTCCTTTGGCCATGCTTGAGAAAAGGGATTTTCAGGATCAGGAAGAATTAGGAGAGTTGCAGCAAAATCGCCATGTTGAAAAAGACGTAGTGCATCGTCTAAGCGCTTACGAACAAGCATGGTGGTGGTATGTATTTCGGAAACCAACTCTTCACCGGGAACGACCAAGCCACGTTCATCACGCTGATTACTTGATACAATGTATCTCAACCTCGGGAGGTTATGGCGCACGGCGGCTAAAACCAATGCGGCACTCATAGCCTTTGTCCCCCGAGTAAAATCTATCAAAATCTTATCTTCAGAAACGCCAGCCGCTCGTACTTCCGTAATAACCTTGTCAAAGTGGGCGAAACAGGCATCTGCATCATCTTCGTTACCTTGTTCGGGTAAGGGTCTAACTTCTAAAGGGACGTCCTGAATTTCTTCCTTTAATACATCTGCGTTTTGCTGGGTGCTTTGTGATGGCAATAACACCACACGTCGCCATGTCCCCTGGCGTATCGATTTTGAGAGAGGTTCCAGCAGTGTCTCCCTTAACCTATCTTTATTCCCTGTACCAACCGTTAGCAGTAAGACCTCACCCTGTGCGCATGAAGCCACCCGGTTCATCTCCCCTTAGCCCGTAAGGATCTTTTATCATCAATTAGTGTTTCGGCCAACGGAAAGACATCTCTCTTGCATTAACCGAAGCCACCTCCAATATCACCCTGCTTCCTGGTTGGCAATCGACAGGCACGTCACGTGTGTTTTGGATTGGGCCGCAAAGACCTGTAAACTCGTGTCTTGCTTTCCAGCCACCTTTTGCTGTTTTCTCCGCCATAAGAATAGCTTCCACTCGTTCCCCCGCCTTTGGGATCTTAGCAGTATGCATCTGTCTGTTTGCTTCCGTCCGTACCGAATTATGCCCCTTGAATGATGGGGCAGGATTATTAAATGGAGACGTCCTAGGTTCATTGTTCTCCCTGTTACGCCTAACCAGATCCTCCGCCAAATACGCCAGTAGTTTCTCCAACATCGCGCGGCTCTGCGCTAGATTAGGTAATTTCCCCGCCGGGAATGCGACCACCCGTACAACCAACTTGCCATCCGAACTCTTGCCTAAGTGGTAATGCACGGGAGCGGCATGGCGGTTGACAACTGGAGTGGCAGGATGAAATGTGCCACTCTGTGGATATCCTATTTCCCGGGGCAACCCTAAAGCCATCTTTTCACGACGGTGCTTATATCTCTTGGCAAAATCTTGGGCAGAATAACCCACTTGATCAAGTGCAAACCAGGGATCTTTCCAGTTCACTGGTTGTTCCAGAAGGGGTAGCATCTGCTCAAGAGAGGGAGACTCGGCCTGGCGTTCGTCAAAATGCCCGCTCACGCCACACTTAGCCCTGAACTCAGCTGCTATCCTTTTACAACCATCTAAGTCAAGGCCCGGTTGATCAGCAAAAGAACCAAACCCCTTGCGAGATTTAGAACCCACACCCCCATAATGGCAGAGAAGCCAAAGGGCAGCCTGAGCTTGCTTAAGAATGACCTCAGAGCTGATATGCCGGGCATCTTTCGTATCATCATTGGGATACGATGAAGGGCGTGCCATAAAACGAACACTCCACTTGGCACCAGGGGCAACATAACACCTGCGCCTGCCCTTTTCGTCCATACCGCGTGAATGATACCCAAGACCCTGGGTGGTTTTGTTATTCGGTGGGGCCTTAAGACGACTTTGACGCTGAATAGCCCTTTTATCAAAATCCATGATTTGCACTGTTCCTGCCACAGGCTCTACTATCAAACGCACAGCACCGCTGGCCTTGGTATCCCCCCAGACAGATGCTTCCAACCTTCTTAATGTAGGTACATCTACATAACCGGAGTGCATAGTGCGCCACCACCAGCGCAGGAGCCCACGCAGGGTTGCGGGACGAAGCTCTGCGTCCTCCTGCTGTTGGTAGGCTCCCGCAAGGAAGGCCGGGGATACAAGTTCCATCGTTGTTTTATGTTCCAAAGGCGCCACGTGGACTTGCGGCACCACCGTGTCCCGTGCTGGTTGAAAATAACCATAACCTGCATTGGTTTTTGCACCCACGCCCAAATAAGTAAGGGCACCCGCTAACCACATGCTACCTAGATCCACCCATTCATCGGGTACATCAGCACTACGCTTGGAGATAGCAAAGCAGAAGGTCTCACCAGCACCAATAGCCAGGAATGAAATAGGAGTGGGATCCTCCCAGTCACCCGGAGCACCTTTTCCTGCATAATAGTCCTTATGGTGGTTGTTCACAATGTCAACATAGAGTTGTGGCCAACGCTCAGGCCAGGCATCATGAAAGACTAATAAACCTGCACTGGCTTCAGCACCCTTTGATGTCTGGAGTGCCCCAAAAATCTCATTAATCTTGCTTTTTGCAACATCTTTATCAGCTTTATCCGCCTGATGAGGCAACCAAATCCTTTCGGCAAAGGCCCGTGCCATCCCCTTCAAACCACTACCAGGAAGGTATGCAAAACCATAAATAGGATGCAGACAAATACCGGCATTCTCCGCCACAGACGCACGGGCTAGATGGAGTGTAAGCGATCCAGTGGTAACATATCGAAAAACCCGTGCAGAAAGGGACATCATAACGCTCTCGCGACGTCGCAACAAAACCTGTAATAGGCTATTGTCTCCTGTCGCCTTGCAAACTTCCGTTAACGCAGCCTTCTGCTGTTCCTGATTCCCACATGGCCCTATGAACTTGTCCAATTGCAGACCGGGGTGCCGGGACTGGAGAACCGTCTTCTCTATTAGTTTAGCTGTTCGACTGGGCAATACAGGACTAATTAACATAATCAACAGGTCTCCTCATCGTCTTCGATTTCGGCCTCGCAGAAACGGTTCAGCCATTGTAGATATACCATCACTTCTTCAGTAGCCCTACGCAGGTCATCGGCACCACCTGCAATAATGAATTCGAGTAAATCAATAGGGGTACCAGTCACGCCTAATCGTTCAATAAGTACCCAATTAGAAAGTTCCGCTAGGAGGCCCGGTACATCTTCTTCTTTCCCTTTCTTTGTCTTCAGGAAGGTAAGGGACTGACCAAGTCCGGAGGTAAGAATACGCAAGGGCAGCTTCTTAGCCTGTCTTCTAAATTGCCTTGGATCCTGGGCACTATGTTTACCTACTTTGTTTTTGGCACGTTGCACCGCCTGCCAGGCATGATAAGCTCGACGCTGGTCTAGAGTTGGCTTTTCCCCGCTCATACAGCCGCCCCCTCTCCGCACCCAACCTTTACTCTGCATATACCCTTACCTATGGTCTCATCCCCTCCTACTTGCAACACCGGCGGCAAGCTGTTCCGGAGAAAGTCCAATACTTCAGAACCGTTATGTTCAACCCCAAGGCGTCGGCTAGAGTTGGCAATGACGAGTACATAAAACAATGTCTCAGTCGGCAAAAATTCCTGAAAGAAAAGGGCCCCCTTTTTTACCGTTTTACGCTTGTAATCTAAACCTACTCTGGCCACAATCTCAGTTGCATGACGGACAAAATAAGTAAAATCGTCGTCAGTCAGTACTACTAGATGGCGACTGAGACGCTGACGTGTAGCTTCGTCATCCACACTAATCGAATAACGAGCCATAGCAGCAGCTAACGCCTCCGCCCCTTCGACACCCGTGAACTCAAATTCCTCAAGCACGATCTTTTGGCTCCCACCCACCAAAACCGGAGACTTGGCCACACATACGGCTTGTTCCGGTTCCGGTCGAGGGACGGGTCCCATAGTTGGCAAACCAACTAGACGAAGGTCACGATTGAAACGGTCTAATAAGGAAGGGCAGGTAATCCAGGCAAAAACACCACACAACGACCGCACAGGGAATGCCAATATGCGGGCATCGGTAACCGCCAAAGCACCAGCGTGCTTGTCCGCCTCAGCCGTAGGCGGCCCGAACACCGTCATGATTAAAGGATCCAGATCAACCTGTGAATAATTCTCAGCTTGAACATAACGTCGACACGCCTCCCTTAGCACCCCTTTGATGCTGGCAGCAGCAATAACAGGCCACTGGGTGTGACGCTCACGCTGCACCGGCAGATCAACCACACCCAAATTAGTACCCGTTCCAGGGTGTAAACCGGTCTGGGCATGTAAAAATAGCACGTCCGCCGCATTCCCGAAACCAATCCCCTGCTCCAACACCGTGTTTTTTTGTTCAGGCATACTCCCATCCCCCTATCACAGAAAGTCCCATACCTGCCTCCCAATCATGGTCGGAGACGCATGTCATACCCCACCCAGCCACAAGGTGGGTCGGATCCCCTTCTAATATCTCGTAAAAATAGACACTACCAGCTGGAACTGCTGCACGGATCGGCTTGGGTGCACGGGTATGGAGATCGAAACCGCCTATCTTCACTGGACGCCCTACCGCTGCGCCCACTAGTCTCACTCTCACACCTGCGGCCGCAAATATATCTTCGCAGCGGCTACCGGGTTGCCATCCTCTATCAAATATGGCTGGAGTCATTAGAACAACCTTGAACCGTCGGGTTTCTGTAATCATTCTTGCCGCCTGATGCAAAGATGGATAGTCCCAGCTATCGAGAACAAGCCATCGAACAGGGCGCTGTTCACCCCCGAGGGTCCCAAACCCTGCCTGCCCGGGCCACCGAACTCCTTCGAACCTCACGTGAAAACCAACGCCCTTGGCTAGTCTGAGGAACTCAACAGTGAATAAACGGCCCTCATCGGCCGTGCGGGTCGACCTATTTATACCGATATTGGTTCTTGGTTCAGGCGTTAAAACTGATACCACCGGAAGTATAGCGGACGGGTCGGGCACGATCCCGTTTAAGACTGTCGCAAACAAGACATCCAAAGGTATATATCCTTGTATACCCTCCACCATTTCATCGGATGATGCCCATAAGTGCCTAAGTTCTTGACTGGGGAAATTACTATAAAACCCCTCCGAAACGTTTAGGCTCAAAGGCCTCATAAAGTAATACCGACCAGAATCCCGGCCCCGCACCAAATCCCTCGGCACAGGTACAAAATCTTTATCCTCCTTGCGTAAAAACATTCCTTGGAGGCGAAACTCTCCATATCCATTGGGACTACCAAGATCACCATAAGCTTGCCTGGCTCGTTCCCAGTCTAATCCCGCGTTCAGTAAAAGCGTAGATCGAATAAAGCCGGTCAAGGTAGTTGGGAAGGGAGGGAAAACACTCCTTGCCAAGTGATCTGTACCCGCAGAAAACGGCTTGCCGTCTCTAAACAAAAGTAGATCCAGTGGTTCAATGAATAGAGATGTCATATAGTCACCTCTTCTCGCTCGTACCTTGCCATGAAAGCCGCTAGGTTAAGGAGTTTCATGGTTTCTCTCCAGCCATCGGCACCCCTCATCCGGTTGTGCTCAAAGAGTGCCAAAATCTTCCCGGCAATCTCACTCACTTTGGACTCGATTTCGGGTCCCATATGACGTTTGAGTAAATAACTAATACGGCTCTGACATGCCTCTACCGGGAGAACCAAAAGACCATGGATTTCGGCTTCCAAACGACCGAGAAAGCGGCGAGAAAGACCTCCCTCCGTCGCCAATAAAGTACTAACGTCGCTCAATAACTCGGCAACATTTAAATCATTTGCGATTGACCACTTGCAGCCCGCGACGATGCGCTCTCCAGAACGTTTCAAAACCGCCACGGAAAATGATGCCCTCCCTAGTTCGCTCTTAGCTCGTTTTTCCATCTCTCTAGCTGACTCCAATACCTGTGAAAGTGGCTGCTTATAATGAGCGATGGCAATACCGACGCTAGCAGTAGCCTTGTTTCCCATTCCAAGATAGACAGCCTTCCCCTCAGTATTCAGTCGACTCAAAGCATCTTCAACCGGATACACCCTGTCACCAATCACCACTGCAGAAGCACTAAAATATTCCCGCAAATAATTCGCTAGAGACAGCACTTCTCCCATAGGCACCAAAGCAAGTACATCGTCTCCTCCGGCATAAACCAGTTTCCCTTGGTGCAGTTCCTCCACTACGTATCGAGCCACATAGAGGCCGAATCCTAACAGATTAGCACTCAAAGAACCTTGCAAAGCAGGGGACTGCGGTCGTTTCTGCTCCAGCATCTCCTCGCCAAAGGATGCACGACATGCCGATACCGCCTGGGGATGAAGAACTTGCTCGATAGTAGCCAAACCTGAATGGGAACCTGCCACCCAACGACCCAATTCGTCCCCATCAAAAAACAGTAAGGCGTAGTAGGGTGTAGGTGGCAAGACACCTCTCTCATAGGCCGTACCTATCAACCGAAGTAGTCGCTCCAACATAAGACTCCGGGCATCACCCAGAGGTTGGATCGCGTCCTTACTTTCATATGTCTCGGGGAATAACCACTCACCATCAAGGGAAGCAAAGCGGTCCCAAGAAACACCAGGGGCATGTCGCTTTAACAATCCGAGTGCACGCCCTACAGCCCGGACATAAGAACCGGTGAACACTTCCTTTTCAGGCAAAGAATCAATGAAGTCCGCCAGTGCTTGGCGTAATTGTCCGTCACTAACAGCGGCCCTCATTAATTCCACCTTGAAAGATGTGGCAGCGACCTCACTGGTCGAAGGGAATTGAGGATTCACACCGTAAGTTGCACGAAGAATATTGAGAGCAAGCCGCTTGGTAAGGCAGACAGTGCACAAGCGCTCCTGTCCATCAGATTGGAGAACTGGCCCTGGCGAGAAACGATCTGCCATCTGCCGCCAGAAACGCATCACTGCAGGATAATCAGACGTGTTTATCCCATCACCAGTGACAGGCTCACGCTCACCACAGAGGGTACACTTATAGCCTGGCTCACTTGACCTCCCGAAAGTAAAATTCCTTAAAGTCTTACGACTGCCATGGATCCGATCGGCAAAAGAATGAAGACGACCGTAATAAGTACCAACATTGGGTTGATATTTACCCGAACGCATGAAAGAAGTTAATAATCGATCAAACGCCTTATCCTCGTGTAACAAATGGGTTAAATGAGCGTCTAGCCCCTGAGGTATCCCTTTAGTAACATCCGGCCAGGGTAGGACTGACCAGTAGACCTCGTGCCACTCTCCCTGCCGCGCCCACTGGGCTGAGTTCATATCATTCAAACCGAGATCTTCCTGAAGCATTACCCTCACATCGTTGGAAAGTTTAGCCCATCCCTGCTTAATAGCCACTTCACATTCACGTGCTACCTTATCAGCATCAGCGGCTGGCAGGAGGGCCACCCAACGGTTGGGAAGGGATGGGGTCTCCATAAGTCGTCTATCTGGCTCTTTAACACCAGGAACATCCAACTCATGCTTCAACCACCAATCCACCAGGGGTTGTCCACGAAGGTCAGGAAATAGAATGGCGTCTGGTCCCCTTGAGGCAGCTATGATCCGCATACCTTGCCAAGCAAGATAGGAAAGGATCCAACTACCCGCCCAGAGATCACGGGTTTTCCTAGCACAAGCTATGAATTCCTGCACTGGAGCAATAGACATAACCAACATGGCAGGCTCGGGCAATGCACCAGCCAAAGCTGAAACAACCCTGTTGTGATGCCAAATCGTGTGTTGGGGCATCCGCGTGTCAGCAGGGAGGAGGTCCCATAATGCACCCAACTTGTTACCCGGATTTTCTCCCTCCTTAAGATCGTCCGCTAGATGACGCCACAATCCCATGAATACCTTCAAGGGATCCTCGCGGGAAGCGGCTTTTAGGGCGGTTAATCTTTGTTCCACCCATCCATTGACCATTCCTGTATCCAGTGATTCTAGAGAAGAAAGGTCATAGATTTCTCCTGATAGAGGGTGACGTAGAATAGGTCGTCTCCACCAGCAAGCCTCCGCTTCTCTGGGAAAATCAATCCGGTCGGCTGCCGAAGCAATCCGGTCCGCCAACTTGGACTTGTGCCAGTCCTCTGTAGACACATCCGAACCAAGGGCTGCCTTTATTAATGATTGGGCTATGTTTTCGTGCCCACCCCCCCGACCAAGGAGCAGCGCCTTCTGAGGCGGGTCATGTAAAAACGCGGTGATCTTAAGCCGCCACAATGCTTCATTCAACCTTTTTCACACCCCCTGATATCACCGTAGCAATCTATTCAGACACTATTGCAAGACAAAGAATTACCTCAAACTTATCTGAGAATTGAATGTGGTTACTATAGCTTGAAACCTATGACATTCATGTTCATACTGACCGTGACCATAGAATAATTTCTTTAATAACTTAAAATTCAACAAATGGCGACAAATCCCTTCCAATGTTTACCGAACTTTTCCTGATTCATTAATGCCACATTCATTCTATTAAGATTGAGAGAGGCAAGGTTTTCTCCCGGTTTAGGCAATCACCGCTTCCGTTTATAGCCAAAAATCGCTAGGGACCTGTACCGCGCCCGGCAATTGAGTTCCTCCAGCAATACATTTGAACTTAATCAAGCGGGTGAACGATGAGTTACTTGCAAAAATCCGGGACAAGTTAACCTGGGGTTTCTCCAAGGCGAAAGCATCCCACCGCCAGTCAACTGGTGAAGGGCGTCGGCATCCAGCCGACCCCGCCGTTCAAGCGGGCGGAGCAGCGGGCCGAAGTGATCGCCCGGACGGAGACCATCCAGGCCTTCAACCAAGGGGCGCTGGCGCAGTACCGGGCCGCCGACGTCCAGCGGGTGATCTGGCTCACGGCCAGCGACGAGCGGGTCTGCCCGGTCTGCGGGCCGATCCATGGCCGGGTGTTCTGGATCGACAAGTGCCCTGAAGCGGGCCGCCGGCGCACCCTCAATGCAGGTGTGCCCTGCGGAGCCACGAGACCGACGACGAACTTGCCGCCGCCCGGGCGAACCGAAACGCCGACGAGAACTAGAGGGAGTGGCGGCAGTGGATGCGCCAGGTCGAGGCGGGTGAGAAACCGTTGGCACTGGCGATGGCCGCGGGGTGGATGCAACCGGGAGGCTTCGGCTTAGGCAGCGGAGGAGGTCGTCGCCGCAGTAGTGCCAAAGCCGATGAGAATAGTCCGCCGCGTTATGACAAGGGGTGGGATAAAAACAGAGTAGATGATCTGCTCTCGTAAATATGGACGAATTGGAACACTGCTAATTTCGGTAACCATGAGTTCGAGACCAAAATGGCGGATCATGTTATAGAGAAGGGCGATCTACGCGCTAAACTATCTATGAGGAGCGCCGTTGCCGAATATGTACACAGAATCAAGGGAAAACAGTTTCGCCGGATCGGCGTGGCATCTCCATCGGTTGGTGCAATCCTGGTATGTGACAAAGACCGGAGACCCGTTACGTGCTTCAAGCAACGACAGCCGATAGAATATTTAAGTCAGCAGGAGAGTTCAAAATTCATCTACCTGCCACCAGGTGAAACGGTGAAAGAGGCTGTATCCGAGACGATTATGCCTGCACTTTCCACCTACCGAGTGATAATCGCCGGAAAACACGGTCTGCCTGTATGGGACAGGTCGTTTCCAAAAGATGATGACAGTCTTGCGGTTGCGTCTGAGGAGATCAACGCTGCCTTGTATTGCCGCGACGAGATCGACAATATGGTTACGGATGAGGTGCGTCAGCTTGATCTCCAGCTTCTTTCGAAGCGTGCGCTTGTTGTGGAGATAGCAGGGGAAATGTTGCGCGACTGGCGCCGCCGCTTCAAGCCGCCACGCTCCCGCTGGTGGTGGCTCGACGAGCTCACCGACGAAGAGGTAAAAGAGATCGAACAGAGGCTCCGGTGAATCCGGGGCCTCTGAATTTACGGGGGTGATTCAGTTGCCCTACCAAAGGTCTTTCAGTCCCCTCTCCACAGGGTCATTCGGTGCAACCCAGCGCCTCGGGGTCGGCGGGGAGGTTGATATTGACTCTTTCAGTCCCCTCTCCACAGGGTCATTCGGTGCAACGGTAATATCCTTATTCAACAACAGCGCCGAACTTGCGCTTTCAGTCCCCTCTCCACAGGGTCATTCGGTGCAACTTATTTTCAACGCTAATGTAGCACATTAACGCTTTCGCTTTCAGTCCCCTCTCCACAGGGTCATTCGGTGCAACGTTCCCAAAATGTTCCAGTACTACCATCCGGGTGGTACCTTTCAGTCCCCTCTCCACAGGGTCATTCGGCGCAACATGTACATGGATTCCGCTATTATCGCGGAATCCATAGCCGCTTTCAGTCCCCTCTCCACAGGGTCATTCGGTGCAACTGACGCATGAGGTTTGGCTGATC
>DYIG01000040.1 GCA_020723725.1 Thermaerobacter marianensis
TCGGACTTCAATTTCCTCTGGGTGACGGATTTCCCCCTGCTGGAATGGGATGATGAGGAGGGGCGCTGGGTAGCGGTGCACCACCCGTTCACCTCTCCGGTTGAAATGGATCTCGACCGGCTTGAAAGCGAGCCAGGCCAGGTCCGGGCCCGAGCCTATGACCTGGTGCTGAACGGCATTGAGCTGGGAGGGGGGAGTATCCGTATACACCGGCCTGATCTTCAGGAGAGGATGTTCCGTGCCCTGGGTATCGGTTATGATGAGGCCAGGGCCAAATTCGGCTTCCTTCTTGAGGCCTTTGAATATGGCGCGCCTCCCCATGGCGGGATAGCCCTGGGACTGGATAGGATGATCATGCTCATGGCCGGACAGCAGTCCATCCGTGACGTTATCGCCTTTCCGAAGACGGCTAAGGGTAGCGATCCCATGACCGGTGCCCCTTCCGGGGTTGACCAGCGCCAGCTGCGCGATTTGCACATACTGGTAGTCAAGCCGGTTGCAATGTCGGGCACTCAGTGATATTATTAAAAATAGAAAAACGGAAATCGCAAATAATATATCATGCAGCGACGAAAGAAGTTTAAAATATCCTGCTGTGTGCGAGGTTTCGGCAGATTGGAACCAACACCAATGAAAAGGGAGCCCGACTTCGAATAGGGCGCACAGGCCTCGCCGGTTGACCGGCAGTGGACGTGTAAAGTATTCGGGGGGGCACCCACCTCGTGAGACGAGGTTTGTAATCTGTCGAGTCCTAACGGCACAGCGGGTTCTTTTTTAATATTATTTATTCCTCTCGGTATGGTCTATAGCCCCTTTATTCTTTAAATTTAGTCAGGTCTTTTCATCTGCAGGGGTGATGTCATTGTCTATAGATGTGAATCTGCACTGGCAAGGGAAAATGGCTTTTCAAGCCGGGTTCAAATCCGGGCACGAAATTGTGATGGATGCCTCCCCCGAGGTGGGTGGCGAAAACCGGGGGCCAAAACCGATGGAACTGGTCCTGGCGGCCCTTGGCGGGTGCACCGCGATGGACGTTGTTTCCATCCTGAATAAAATGCGGCAGCCCCTGGAAGCGCTTGATGTTTCACTGACAGGTGAAAGGGCCGCCGACCACCCCCATGTTTATACCTCGATTACCGTTCTGTTCACGGTTAAGGGTGAAGGTATCGAGAGGGAAAAGGTAGAAAAAGCCATGCGGCTTTCTGCCGAAAAGTATTGTAGTGTGGGAAATATGATTAATAGGACCGCCGCCATTTCCTATGAACTGGACATAAACGGGTCAAGGTTTAATCTGGGTGTTATTGGGGGTAGCCATGGCGAGATGCGCGATTGATATCATGACTGAGATCCCGGGCCCGAAATCCCGAGAGGTGATGGAAAGGGCCGGTCGCGTTGTGGCACGCCCGGTTTCCGTAATGGCGCCCGTTGTGGCCGCCAAGGCCCACGGTTCGCTGGTAACCGATGTTGACGGGAATACGTACATAGATCTGTCTGGCGGTGTGGGCGTTGTTAACGTCGGCCACAACAACGACGCTGTGGTAGACGCAATTAAGGATCAGGCGGGACGGTTTCTGCACACCGATTACAGCGTCATCCCCTACGATTCCTATGTCAGCCTGGCGGAAGAACTGGTTGAACTCGCCCCCGGGGACGGCCCGAAAAAGGCCTGTTTCTTCAATTCCGGCGCCGAATCGGTTGAGAATGCCGTCAAGATCGCACGGGCTGCCAGCGGGCGCGGCGGGATGATCGCCTTCGAGGGCGCGTTTCATGGCCGGACCCTGATGGCCCTTACCCTGACCAGCAAACCGAGGCCCTATAAAGAGGGTCTCGGCCCGTTTGCCCCCGAGGTGTACCGGGTTCCTTATGCTTACTGCTACCGTTGCCCACTGGGCCTTGAATACCCGGTGTGTGGTGTTCGTTGTGCCGAGGCCCTGGACCGCGCTTTTACCTCTATGGTTGCGCCCTCTGACACGGCGGCGGTGATCATCGAGCCCGTTCAGGGGGAGGGCGGCTTTGTCGTCCCCCCACCCGAATTCCTGCCGCGAATAGCAGAGATCTGCCGGAAACACGGGGTCTTTTTAATAGTAGACGAGATTCAGACGGGTTTCTGCCGGACAGGCCGTGTCTTCGCCTGTCAACACTACGGCATCGAACCTGACCTCCTCTGTTTGGCCAAGTCCCTGGCCGCAGGGATGCCGCTTAGCGCCGTTGTCGGCAGGGCGGATGTCATGGATGCACCGGCGGATGGGAGGATAGGAGGGACATACGTCGGCAACCCCTTGGCTTGCGCGGCAGCGCTCGAGGTTGTGAAGATTATTCGCGGAAACGACCTCTCATCACGGGCCCGGGAAATAGGGGCACGCATAACCAGGCGTTTGAAGGGAATGCAGGAGAATATCACGATCATCGGGGACGTTCGCAGCCTGGGTGCCATGGTTGGCGTTGAATTGGTTCGTGATAGGGAGACCAAAGAACCGGCGAGCGCAGAAACCGCCAAGGTCATCGCCAAGGCCATGAAGAGGGGTGTAATCATACCCCGTTGTGGCATTTACAGCAACGTCCTGCGGTTCCTCAATCCCCTGACCATCACCGATGCGGAGCTCGATGAGGCGCTTGATGTGCTCGAGGTGTGCCTGACCGAAGTCAATGCCCTTAATTGATAAAGGTTGAATGGATGGCCTTTACAACCCTGTCGGTGTGTTCGGCGTCGATGACGCAGGATATGCTTATGTCCGACGTGCTGATCATTTGAATATTGACACCGGTGTCGGCAATGGTTTTAAACATCCGGGCTGCAACACCCGGGTGGCTGATCATGCCCGCGCCGACGATAGAGACTTTGGCGACATTCTCCTCATGTTCTACACCCTCGGCGCCCATTGCCTTGGCCAGGTCCTGGGCGACCTCGACTGCCAGCGTTTTGTCCTCTTTGCCAACGGTGAAGGAGATGTCGTTGATCCCCTTGCGGCTGGCGCTTTGAATGATCATATCGACGTTTACCTCCCGGTCCGCCAGGGCGCCAAAGAGGCGGGAGGCAACACCCGGTTGATCGGGGACCCCCTTGATGGTTATTTTCACGACGTTGGTGTTGTGGGCTATTCCGGTTACTACACGGCCCTTTTCCATTTCAATTCCCTCCCTGACAATGGTTCCTGGCTGGTCATTGAAACTCGACCGGACATGAAGAGGCGTTCCGAACTTCTTGGCTATTTCCACGCATCTCAGGTGAAGAACGCGCGCGCCTAAGGAAGCCAACTCGAGCATTTCGTCATAGGAAACCTCGTCGATTTTTTTAGCCTCTTTTACCACGCGCGGGTCAGCGCTGTAGACGCCATCCACATCGGTATATATCTCGCAGGATTCGGCGCCCAGGGCTGCCGCCAGCGCAACCGCCGTGGTATCGGAACCCCCGCGGCCCAGCGTGGTTATATCGTTGTGGCAGTTGATGCCCTGGAAGCCAGCCACGATGACGATGTTCCCCTTGTTAAGCTCGCTGAGTATCCTGTTCCGTTCTATATCTTCAATCTTGGCCTTGGTGTGGGACTCGTCGGTCATTATCCCCACCTGCTGGCCCGTCAGAGAGATGGCGGGGTAGCCCATGGCATGTAAGGTCATCGCGAGAAGAGCAATGGATATCTGTTCCCCGGTTGACAGAAGCATGTCCAGCTCGCGGGCGTTGGGGCGGTCGGTGATCTCCGCGGCCTTCTCAAGGAGCATATCGGTCGTATCACCTTGGGCTGAGACGACAACCACAGGGGCATAGCCGTTATCTTTAGCCTTTATGACCTTGCGAGCAACGTTACGCAGCCTGTCCGCGTCGGCGACACTGGTTCCCCCGAACTTCTGGACGATTATCTTCATTTGTGAACTAAACCTCCTCCGAGCGGATGCGGTTTTCCAGTTTGCAGAGTTCGGGGTGCCGATCCAGCTCCTCAAGGGATATCCGAATGTTCTTTTCCGGGCAGAGGCTCGTCAGGAAGACCAGGTCAGCGCTCCCTCCGGCGCCCTGAGCAGGTTTCTGGATGACGGACCGCAGGTTTACCCCATTGCGCCCGAAGATGTCTGCTACCCTGCCCAGTACACCGGGGTGGTCCTGGGCGGTAAACCGGAGGTAATGCGCCGTTTCCACCTCGTCCATGGGGAGTACAGGCATCTGGCGGTGACAGGTGCATCCCAGTGAACGCACCCCCTGACGCTTGTTGCGCATGGCCTCCAGCAGGTCAGCCATCACGGCGCTTGCGGTGGCGTCACCACCCGCCCCGCGTCCGGTGAACACGACTTCCCCCGCGAAATTCGCCTGCACCATGATGCTGTTCAGAGAACCATCCACCTTCGCTAGAGGGTGACTGTGGGGTAACAGGGTCGGGTGAACGCGAACCTCCAGCTTGCCTCCATTGTCCCTCCCCGTGGCAATGAGCTTAACCGTGTAGCCAAGTTCACCCGCGAAAGAGACGTCCCTTTGGTTGATGCGCGATATGCCTTCCATATAGACCCTTTCCGGGTCTATCGGCGCCCCAAAGGCGAGGGCAGTCAATATGGCGAGCTTGCGGACCGCGTCATGACCCTCGACATCGTCCGTCGGGTCAGCTTCCGCGTAGCCCTTGGCCTGGGCCTCGGCCAGGGCGTCACCGTAGGCGCACCCGTCCTGGGTCATCCTGGTAAGGATGTAGTTGGTTGTGCCATTGAGGATGCCCCGGATCGTCATAATTCGATTGGCGGCCAGGCAGTATTTCAGGGGGCGTATAATGGGCGTTCCGCCGGCGACACTGGCCTCAAAGAGTATGTCCACGCCATTCTCCTGGGCGGCGTCGAGGATCTCCCGCCCGTGATAGGCCATAAGTTCCTTGTTGGCCGTGACGACGGATTTCCCGCGGCGGATGCTTTCCAGGACGATTTCCCGCGCCAGGCCGCGCCCGCCCATGAGCTCCACAACCACGCCAATTTCGGGGTCTTCAATAATATCGGCGGGGTTTGTGGTCAGCAAGTGCCCGACACCCCCCACCTGTCGTGGCTTAGAGGTGTCGCGAACGAGAATGCGTTTGACGACCGGGTTCAGCCCCCACCGTTCATGGAAAAGGTCACCGTTGGCGGAGAGGAGGCGTATAACCCCGCTCCCAACGTTGCCCAGGCCACACAAGCCGAAATAGGCGCCGTTTCCTTTGCTCCGGTCGCTCATAACTCAGTCCTCCCGTTACACTGGATACCTGCAAGTGTCTTGCAAACATTGACGCTATTCGCGGCATTCCTGTCAATTCTAGGTCACAAACCCTATTGATGCAATACATGCAGGAGCCTGCGCCGGTTCGGCGAAATTTGTATGGATCCAGTTGCCACGACGGTCATTGTTGGTTGAAAGGGGTTGAGGTGATGGACCTTTTTTCCGCTGCGGGCAGGGAGTTTCCTCAGGCGCCCAAGAACGGGTCAAAGGTTGGCACCAATAGCACGGGGCGTGGAGCGCCCCTTGCTGAACGCATGCGGCCCCGCAGAATTGAGGAGTTCGTGGGGCAGGAGCAGCTCCTCGGGGAGGGTCGTATTCTTCACCGGGCCATAGAGGAAGACAGGATAGGAAGCATGATACTCTGGGGGCCTCCGGGGTCTGGCAAGACCACCCTGGCCGGTATCATCGCAAAGCGCACATCGGCTGTCTTCCGGCAGCTGAGTGCGGTGAATGCCGGCGTTTCCGACATCCGCCGGGTCACGGAAGAGGCCGCCCAATTGAAGTCTGAAGGGCAGCGGACCATTCTCTTTGTGGATGAGATCCACCGTTTCAACAAGGCGCAGCAGGATGCCATTCTACCTCACGTTGAGAACGGGACGGTGGTGCTCATAGGGGCGACAACCGAGAACCCGTACTTTGAGGTCAACAGGGCGCTCGTTTCCCGGTCCAGGGTCCTCCGGCTTGAGCCACTGTCTGATGAAAAGGTTAAAACGCTTTTGCGCCGGGCGATTTCCGATAAGGAACGCGGACTGGGCGACCTGAAACCGGAGGTTACCGAGGAAGCCCTGGATCACCTTGCAAGGGTGGCGAATGGAGATGCCCGCAGCGCCCTCAATGCCCTTGAACTGGCGGTGCTCAATGTTGAGCCGGAACCGGATGGGAAGAGGCGTGTCACGCTCGAGGTGGCGGCGGAGGCGGTTCAGCAGAAAGCGCTGGGCTACGACAGGCAGGGTGACAACCATTACGACACGGTATCTGCATGGATAAAGAGCATGAGGGGGTCCGACCCTGACGCTGCCCTGTACTGGCTTGCCCGTATGATCGCCGCCGGTGAGGACCCCAGGTTCATCGCCAGGCGACTGCTCATCCATGCTGCGGAGGATGTGGGCCTGGCCGACCCACAGGCCCTGGTTGTTGCTTCTGCGGCCGCCCAGGCGGTGGATTGGGTAGGTATGCCCGAGGCGCGCATACCGCTGGCACAGGCCACCATTTATATTACCTGCGCCCCCAAGAGCAACACGGCGTATGCGGCTATTTCTAAAGCGCTTGATTCCGTTAAGAAGGAACGCTACAACGGGGTTCCGCCCCACCTGAGGGATGCCCATTATTCCGGTGCGGAGAAGCTCGGGCATGGCAAGGGGTACCTCTATCCCCATGACCACCCCGGGGGGTGGGTCGCGCAACAGTACCTGCCGTCAGGCATCAACGGCGGCTTTTATCGACCCGCTGACCGCGGTTATGAACTGGAGATTCGACGGCGCCTGCAACAGTGGTGGGGCAACCGGTTTATTCGGTAATAGAGGCGCCTGGTGTTTGAAACGCTACTTCTTGGAGGGATTGCGAGTTGAACGTTACCACCAAGGGGCATTACAGTCTCATGGCCATGGCGGAGCTGGCTATGCATCACGGGGAAGGCCCGGTATCTCTCAAGGCGGTTGCCGAGAGCCAGGGGCTTTCTGAACACTACCTCGAACAGCTTTTCGGCCCCCTGAGGAGGGCGGGACTGGTCAGGAGCGTGCGCGGCGCGGCAGGGGGATACATGCTGGCCAAGGAGCCGCGCGAGATATCGGTAGGGGATGTCCTGAGGGTGCTAGAAGGGTCTCTGGCTCCGATTGAAAGGCCGGGCGAGACACAGGGGGAGGGGGCGGAACGCTGCGCAAACCCTTATAATTGCGTGGTTCGTGAGGTTTGGGAGAAGCTCCAGAAGACGGTGGAGAGGGTTGTGGACGGAATAACGCTGGCGGACCTCCGTGACCGTGCCCGTGAACTGCAATCCCGTGAAAACCCGATGTTCTACATTTAGAGGCATATGATGAAGAGGGTATACATGGATCACGCCGCTACGACGCCGGTCGACCCGATCGTGGCGGAACACATGATGCATTGCCTGACCGAGGTCTGGGGGAACCCTTCCAGCGTACATAGCTTCGGCAGGGAGGCGCGCCGCGTCCTGGAGGAGTCTCGCGAAATGGTGGCGAGGCTGGTAGGTGCCCGTTCAAATGAAATCATATTCACCTCCAGCGGGACGGAGGCGGATAACCTGGCCCTCCTGGGTGTGGCCCGGCGGTTGGCCCGCAAGGGCCGCCATATAATCACCTCCACCATTGAGCACCATGCCGTGCTTCATACCTGCGAGTACCTTGAGGCATCCGGCTATGAAATCACTTACCTGGGTGTTGACCGCACGGGCCTGGTCGACCCTGAGGATTTCCGCAGGGCCTTAAGGCCAGACACCATCCTGGCCAGCATAATGCTGGCCAACAACGAAGTGGGAACAATCCAGCCTATAAGTGAGATGGCGGCTGCAAGCCGTGAGGCCGGGGTTATCTTTCACACCGATGCGGTGCAGGCCATGGGGAGCCTTGAAGTGAAAGTCGATGATCTCGGCGTTGACCTCTTATCCCTTTCGGCCCACAAGATTTACGGTCCTAAAGGAGTCGGGGCTCTTTATATAAGGAAGGGGGTCCGCCTGGAACCCCTTGTATTCGGCGGTGGACAGGAGCGTCAGCTAAGGCCGGGTACCGAGAATGTCACGGGTATTGCCGGACTGGGCATGGCTGCTTCGTTGGCTGCCCGGCAACGCGCCAGCCGGGTCCAGCGCATCCAGTCGCTGAGGGACATGCTTGAAAGGGGCATCAAGGAGCGCATCCCTGGTGTAACGCTGAACGGCAGCCCGGACAGGCGTCTGCCCGGGCTGCTTAATGTGACCATCCAGGGAGTGGAGGGCGAGTCAATCCTCATGAACCTGGACCTCAAGGGGGTGGCGGCTTCCGGCGGTTCCGCTTGTGCTGCTGGAAGCTTGGAGGCGTCACACGTACTCCTGGCCATGGGTTTTTCCCGGGATGACGCCAGGGGTGCAATCCGGTTTTCCCTGGGGGCGGATAACACCACTGAGGATGTGGAAAGGGTTTTGCAGGTCCTGCCGCCCATCGTGGAGAGGCTGCGGCGTATGAGGCAGGGGGCAGGCTATGGTTACTGAGCGGTTTGGTCAGGGGACCCGTGTGGTGGTGGCCATGAGCGGAGGGGTGGATAGCTCGGTTGCCGCCGCCCTCCTGGTGCGTCAGGGGTACGAAGTAATCGGTGTAACCATGCAGATCTGGGAGGCTCAAGACCCTCTGGAAGAAGCAAGGGAAGGCGGGTGCTGTTCCCTCAGCGCTGTGGCCGACGCCCGCCGGGTAGCGGATCTGCTTGGCATCCCTTACTACGTTGCCAATATGAGGGGGGTTTTCGGCCGCGAGGTAATCGATTACTTTGTCGAGGAATACACCCAAGGCCGCACTCCCAACCCCTGCATAGCCTGCAACCAGAAGGTGAAGTTTGAAGCCCTCCTGCATAAGGCGAGCGAACTTGAAGCAGATTTACTGGCGACCGGCCATTATGTCAGGTTGTCTTATGACGAAAGCCGTGCCCGTTACACCTTGCGGCGTGCCCGCGACCTCCAGAAGGATCAGAGCTATGTCCTGGCTCGACTCTTGTTTCCGCTGGGGGAGTATACCAAGAATGAGGTGCGCGTCCTCGCAGCCGAACTCGGGTTGCCGGTTGCAGGCAAGCCGGACAGCCAGGAGATCTGTTTCGTGGATGAAGGGCGGCACGGGGAATTTGTTGCCGAGCGGCGACCGGATGCGGTGCAACCGGGGCCTATCATCGACGCTTCAGGGAGGGTTCTGGGTCGGCACCGCGGGCTTTCCTACTACACGGTCGGGCAGCGCCGGGGGCTGGGCATCGCCGCGCCTTATCCCCTGTACGTGATTCGGCTTGACCCCGAGCGGAATGCCCTTATCGTCGGCCCCGAGATCCAGACATTCGCCCCGGGCATGAGGGTTGCCAAACTCAACATGGTGGCCCTGGAAACACTCCACCCTGGTACCCAAGCCGAGGTGCAGATACGCTACCGGGCGCGCCCCGTCCCCGCAAGCATCACGCCTGACAACCCCGGGTCAGTCTTGGTGCGCTTCAAGGAGCCGCAAAAAGGCGTCACTCCGGGCCAGGCGGCGGTGTTCTATCAGGGTGATTTGGTCCTCGCTGGAGGTATTATTCAGGAACCTATCTGGGAATAATTGATCGAGGGTGGTAAATTGCGCCGCCGCAGCGAGTTAATCGGTCTTCTTGTCCTTACGAAGGACGGGGCCCGCCGCTTGGGGCAGGTAGCCGATGTGCTCGTTAGCGCGTCCGACGGGCGTGTGATTGGCTTGCTCCTAACCGGGGGCAGCGCCTTCCTCGGGCATAGGGTCTATCCCTATGAGGAGGTGGCGGCCATCGGTAATGGCGCGGTTTTAGTGAACAGTGAGTCCGCCGTTATCTCAACCCGTGACGGCGGAAAGCTCAAACAGTTGTTGGCCCGCCACAATGAGGTTGTGGGCAAACGGATTCTGAGTGAAAGCGGAGATGACCTCGGGGTGGTGGCGGACCTGGTCTTTGACCCTGATACAGGCAGGGTTCTGGGGTATGAGGTTTCCGGCGGGGTTGTGCAGGATATCGTTTCCGGCCGGAGGTTCCTCTCTGTTGGCAGCGGGCTGACCCCGGGTGAGGAGGCTATAATCTGTGAGTGTGACTGGAGGGGCGACCAATCGTGACCTGCCCTAATTGCGGCAGCCGCCTGACCGGGCGGATAGGAAACCAACACTACTATTGTCGGAATTGCTACGTTGAATTCAGCCATAGCGCCGGATCGTGGCGGGTGTTTGAGGTGGACTCGGAGGGTGCACTGGTGCCTGCCGGGCTGGTTGAGGCGGAAAATGGTGTACAGGTCTAGGCATGTTAAGGGAAATGCTGGCCGACAGACGCTGGCGGCTGGCCTTGACTGCTGTTATCATTGTGGCCGTTGCCCTGTTTGCTTACGCTGTGCGGGCGGTATTCCCGCCTTTCCTCCTGGCCCTGGTGATCGCCTACGCCCTTGAACCCTCGGTTGAATTCCTGCACCGGCGGGGTTTCAGAAGGGCTTGGGCGATCCTTCTCGTTTACGCCCTGGTTGGCCTGCTGGTCTCAGCCCTCATAGTCTTTGTCCTGCCGCTTTTCGTCAAGGAAGTTTCCGATCTCTCCAAAATGGTTCCCACCTTTCTTGAACAGGGGAGGTCCATATTGGAAGGGTTTGAGCGCCGTTTTCAGGAATCGCCCCTTCTGCCGGGCAGGCTCAAGGAAGCTGCCGACACTAGTATCCAACGCCTTCAGGGCGCCCTGACGGAATCGGCCGCCGCGGTTGTCAGAGGGGTTTTCAACTTTTTCGAAGAAGCCATGACCATTGCCATAGCCCCCGTGCTGGCTTTTTATATGCTAAACGATCTGCCACGCTTTCGCAGGGGCCTTGAAATCATCTTGCCAGGCCAGACCAGAGCCAGGGTCCTGACCTTTTTAGGGCAACTGGACAGGGTGTTGTCAGGTTTTGTTCGTGGTCAATTGATTATAGCGGGTTTAATTGGTCTCTTGACGGCAACCGCCATGGCCCTCCTGGGGGTTCCCTTTGCCGTCGTGCTTGGGATTGTGGCTGCCCTTACCGATTTTATTCCATACTTTGGTCCCATTCTGGGGGCTGCGCCCGGGGTCCTGATGGCTGGTACCATTTCGTTCTCGACCGCGGTGAAGGCTGCGATAGTGTACGTTCTGATACAGCAACTCGAATCCGCCATCCTTGTTCCCCGCATAATGGGGGAGACCA
>DYIG01000041.1 GCA_020723725.1 Thermaerobacter marianensis
GCAAAGCCAGAGCGTCGTTATGAACCACGGGTTGCCCGGGACGACGGCGACATCATCGCTCCGGCGGAAGTAGTAGTCTCCAACATAGCGGGCGATACCGCCTACCGGGGTCTTGACCCATAACCCCTGTTCGATGGCATGCATGGTACTCATTATTCTCGGGTCCGAAGCCGGGAATACGCCGAATTCAACCAGTCCGAAGATGCTGCTCTCCAGCGTGGCATCCTTTTCAATGGCGCCGTCCGGCCTGATATACAGGCCCCGCACAAAGCGGCCAATGGAGGGGTCGTAGAGGCGCTCGGCTATGCCCTCACGGATATGGGACGCCTTCCTGCGATAACGCTCCGCCCTCTCACGATCGCCCTGCAGGTCGACCATGCTTGCGGCGCCCATCAGACCCCCGTATACCGCCGCGGCGGTGAAGGTGAATATGCCCCGGCGCTCTTCCCACAGATCGTAGCTCTCCTTGGGAAGATTCAGGTGCGGGTATATGTATTCACAAAGGAAGTCCGCCGCAGGTTCGATGAAGGTGTGCGTAAGGGACAATATCAATTCCAGGTCACCGGAACGCCGGTAGTACTCGTGGAGAGCGAAGAGGACAAGCCCTGTTTCGTCCTCCTGGATCGGCAACTGGCGTCGCCCGTCCAGTATCCAGGGGTGCCAACTGGAGCCCACCGAACCATCCGGGTTGTATTTATGTAACAGAAACCCTCCCTGAGTGAGGGCATCCTCACAGAAAGAGAAGAAATTGGACGTAATCTCCGGGAAGCCGGCACGCGCCAGTGAATAGGCGATCAGAGCACCGTCCCGCGGCCACATGTAGCTGTAGTGATCCCGGTTTTCGTGCAGGATATCTGAATCAGCGGCGGCAATGATGGCGCCGCCCCTGTCGACGTGGGCGCGTATGACGAGCAGGCTCAGCTTATAGAGGCGCACCACGTCCTTGGGGAGGTCGGCAAAATCCGTATCAGCCTTCCTCAACCAGTGCCGCCAATAAATCTCCGTCTGGTGGAGCAGGGCGGCCGGCGTGCGTTCCTTGACATAGTTGTTCAGCTGGAGGGCGTCCCGGTAATTGCGTGCCACCGTTACCCAATACCAGAGTTCCTCAGAGGCGCCCGGTTCCAAATAGAGACGGAAGCTGACGGAGCTGTCCACGGAACCCTGGGCAATCGGGTTTCCCTCGAGACGCCCGTCCTCGGCATCCTTCCATGTCCCCTCGGCCCCGCCAAACCGCTTTGTCCCGGTGGCGTACTGGAAAATACCACCCTGAGTGGATTGCCCGTTAACCATAAAATAGCGGTCCCGCTTGTAGTGATAGACCAGGTTGGCGCCAGGGTCATAAGCCGCCGTGTCACCAACATTAGACTCGTCAATTGAGAAATCGTGAGTGAAGAAAAGACGGATCTCCCGGGCTTCCGGCCCCTGGTTCTTCACCCTGACCCTTTTAAGGTAGATATTCTCACGGTGATGAACCGTGTCCGTGATCTCCAGGGCGACCCCAAGCACATCGTTTACAGCCCTTACATCGGTAACAAGGGTATCCCCCTGGTAAGCTAACTCGCGCGACCAACTGTCGTCCTCGACCCATGAGAAACGGCCAGGCACCCACACACCCAAACGGTTTTTGAAACCGCCAATATGGTTCCAAAGCCCGACATAAGGAAAATAGAAATCCCGCATGTTAAGTCCTTCATCAAACGTAACAAGCAGCTGCCCGTTTCCAAGCACGAGGTATCGCGACATGTTTGTTCCTCCTAACGCCTGCCCCATAAATTGTCTCTTTGTATACCGCTTCTGTAACTTCGGAGATGGCCTCCCAGGAGTAATACTCCCTGACGGCCATGGCGGCCCTCGCGGCCATGCCCCGCGCGAGGGTCTCGTCAGCCAGCACCTCCATGATGGCTGCCGCCAGGGCCTGGTGATCACCAGGCGGGACTTTAAGGCCGGTCTGGCGGTGATCGACGATTTCATCCAGCCCGCCCGCACTGCTAGCCACTATCGGCGTCCCTGACGCCATGGCCTCAAGGGCGATTATCCCAAAAGGCTCATAGAGGCTTGGAGCCGTTATCAGGTGAGCCTGCCGCATCAGCCGTTGTTTCTGCGTCTCCTCGATAAAGCCGAGAAACCTAACCCTGTCGCCCACACCCAGACCGGCAGCCAGGGCGCGTAATTCCCCTTCATATGGTCCTCTGCCAGCGATCAGGAAAAGGGCATCCGGGTGGTGCTGTAAAACAGCCGGAACGGCCCTGAGAAGCACCTGAACCCCTTTCTCGGCAACAAGACGCCCCACGAAGAGTATCGTCTTTTTCCCTGCCAGTTCCTCCTCAAGCGCCGTCTCATCCACGGAAAAACCGAGTTCAAGCGGCTCAGGGTCTATGCCGTTTGGAATCATTACGGCCTTCCCCGCTGGAACGGCAAACAGGCGTGTTACCTCTCCAACCATGTATTTGCTACAGGCTATGATTCGGTTAGCCTCGTTGCAAAGACGCCACTCCTCCCTGTGAATGGCGTGTTGCAGATCCGTGAATAGCCCGCCATTACGGCCGTGCTCAGTGGCATGAATCGTCACGGTAAGCGGCAGACCGAACCGCTGTTTCAATGCTGTAGCAGCGGGACCGACCAGCCAGTCATGGGCGTGTATCAGATCGAAACCGCCGTTTTCCATCAACGCGCAGGCCTGCTTTACCAGTGCTTCATTAAAGCTGTAGACCCATCCAAGGAAGTCCCCTCCCCTGTCCGGCTCACTTCCCACGCGCCAGACCTCCAGCCCCTCGCTCCTCGTATACGGTTCCGCACCCGCACAGTTTGCCGTCAGAACGGTAACCTCGTCGCCCTGTTCGCAGAGGCCCCTGGCCAGACCGGCAACATGATGACCCAACCCGCCGACGACAAAGGGTGGGTACTCCCACGTAAGCATGAGAACCCGAACGCATTCGCTACCCCCCATACTGGCCCCGGCGAACCCGAAACCCGCGTAATTGCGGTAGTCTACTTCAGGGAATAACCGGTCCCTCTGTTCCAATAAGGCCACAGATGATTCTTTCAGGGTCCATCCTGTAATGTCGTTGTAGAGCGACTCGAAGGCATCGAGGTGCAACCGCGCCCGGTCCGCCGCGTAATCCGGGGCGCTGTTCATCGTAATCATGAAAGGCCAGTCGCTGCTCTGCGCCAGCAGCAGCTCACGGGCTGCCTGGTTTAAAGCACGCCTCAAAAGGCCTTCCGATTGCGGATAGGCCTTTGCCAGGCCCGCCATCCGCTCCTCTGCACGGTGCAGATGCGGGTACATCCAATCGTTGGCGCCGTTGAGCCAGACCTCGTTGTACCCCCCGGCTCCCCAGCTGCCCATGGACAGGTTGACAACGGATCGCGGCGGGCAGTCCCTAAGGCAGTCCGACGGGGTGGCGGACCTGATGCCATCTGCGCCGACCATAGCCCTGTACACCTGTTCAACCCAATAAGGCCCCTCGAACCACCAGTGTCCGAATAGTTCGGCGTCATAGGGGGCGACAATAACCGGGTCACTGACACCGCTCTCGGCGAGGCGCCGCACCTGTGCCTGCCGAGAGCCCACAAAGTGACGGGCATGCTCTTCGGCCTTGCATTGCGCCATATACGGGTCATAGACCTCCTTATGAACACCAGGTCCGGTTATGCGGTGGTATTTGAGTCCGGTGTCAGACCTTATCCCTCCATCCAGGACATATGGCGCTATATAATCCATGGGCAGGTCCCAGCCGATGTCACGGTAGAACTCCCTGTAATGGTAATCGCCAGGGTACCCCGCATGGCGGTCCCACACCTGACGGGAAGACTCCCGGTCACGCCCAAAAGCCGCCACCCCCGCAGGGGTCAGCACCGGCCGGTAGACACCGGCCCTGGGGCGGGGTCTGGCATTCTCGATGACGTGCGAATCAGTGAAACAGAAACTTATCCCCTCGGCTGCCAGGATCTCTTCCACGCCGGGTCTGAGGCCGCATTCGGGCAGCCACAGACCGTCGGGACGCCGGCCAAAAAGCCGCTGGAACTCCCTGACCCCGGTCCTGATCTGAGTCCGGACAGACTGGTCTGATTTCATTAGAGGGAGGTAGCCGTGTGTAGCCGCGGAGGTTATTAACTCCAGGTGACCGCTGTCAGATAAACGGCGGAACCCGTTTAACACGTCACCATCAAGTTCAGAGTTAAGGTATGTCTGCAGGGCATAAAGCCTTTCAGCGTACCAGGAAGCCACCGAATGATACTCTGTGCCCCGGGTGCGAGCTTCCTCGCGGGCGCTGAGTTCTACCAGATTGGATAAGTGTTTTGCCGTTCCCGCGCTATAATCCGGGTCCGAAAGCATCCCCAAAAGGGTGGGCGTAAGGGAAAACGTCGCCCGGAAAGGCACCCCGTCGCGCCTCAATCTATCAAAACTCACAAGCAAAGGCAGGTAGCTTTCAACCACCGCCTCATAAAGCCACCTCTCCTGCAGGCTGTTCCCCGACTCAGTCCGAAGGACATAAGGCAGGTGACCGTGAAACACAAATATAAGATTACCGGGCTGCATGACCCTCCCATCCCCCTCCCTAACTGAACCAAACCACTGCCAAATCAAATCGCTGCTAAACTAATCCGCAAAACGGACTGTACGTATCCAGACACTCCTCAGCCAGCTCACCCGCAGGAGAAACCGGCGGGGTCTCGACTATTTCCGAGCGCAGGAGGCGGATGAATCCTTTCGCCCCTGCATCCACACCCAGTTCCAACCAGTACAGCCGCCCCGGGGTAACCGGGTAGACATAGTGCTTGCCTTGGGACATATCCACCGGAATGGTATGGAACCCGTCTGCATCCCCTTCATCGGAACCGCCAAGACGGTAAACCCTCAGGACAAAACTAAGGGAATGGCGCCTGCAATCCAGCATCCTTTCAAGGCGAGAAAGGTCGTGTTCAGTAAGCCTCCAGTAAGCGAAATCGCACCTAGGGTGCTGCACCATGGCTACAAGCTGCCCGGTCGAAACGCATTCCTGCGTCACCATAGTCCGACCACCTTATGCCGGTTTTGCGTAACCAGGTAGGCCGGTTCGGTTCGGTCCAAATCGATCCTGACTTTGTCGTCGGCGCCATGGACCAAGTGAACCGGCTCGGCATCATGGGCCAGCAGCCCGCTGACCCTTGTTCCAGCCCCGACAAACATGCCGCTCCAGAGGACCGCTTTCTGCAGCACCGCTCTGGAACCGATGGCACAGCCCCGCCCGATGACGGACATCGCCCCGATCCGGGAGCCGCTTCCTATGACAGTGTGGTCACCGATTACAGCCGGACCGTCTATGTAGACACCGGGCTCGATGATGGCGCCACTGCCTACCCATATCCCCTCATCAGTCCTGTGCCCCGGGATTTCGACTACGACCTCCCCGGCGGCCGCATCATGGTTAGCCTGGATATAGGCCTGAGGGGTGCCGATGTCACACCAGTAACCTGACATTTCACATCCAAACAGCCCTTCTCCCCTCTCCAGAAGCAGCGGGAAGAGGTTGCGGCTGAAATCGAAGAATTGGCCCGGCGGAACGAGATCCAGGACCTCTCTCTGTATGACGTAGATCCCCGTGTTAACCAGATTGCTGAAAGCCTGCTCCTGAGTGGGTTTTTCCAGGAAGCGAACGACACGCCCCCGCCCATCCAGTTCCACCACCCCAAACTGCCTGGGGTCTTCAACGCGGCGCAAAGCCATGGTGACCATGGCGCCTTTACGGTGGTGGAAATCGATCAGCCGGGTGAGGTCGAAGTCGGTAAGGGCATCCCCGCTGATAACCACGAACGTTTCATCCAATTCCCTCTGAAAACACTTCACGCCCCCGGCCGTCCCCAGGGGTTCGCTCCCATCCCGAAAAAAGCCCCTGATCGAATCGGGCATGTATTGAAGGGTCGCGGCGATATCCCTGAACCCGTGCCTGCCCAGCAGCCGGATAATATGTTCCATAATAGGCCTGTTGGCCACCGGCAGCATGGGTTTCGGCCTCCGGAAGGTCAGGGGACGCAACCTTGTCCCGGCGCCTCCCGCCAGTATTACTGCCTTCACGACACACCATCTCCTATTACATTACTTTTCTTGAACCATCCCTTAACGGCCTGAGACTTTACGAAACTGCTCGGGGTAGCGCTCCGGGTTTACAAGGAAGTCGAAGGAATGAGGGTTGGATGTAAAGGCGCTGTAGAGCGTGGTTTCATCGGTCGCCCCAAACACAGCCAGCCCGCCCGGCGCCACCCGCCGTAAAGGCGGGACATTCCCGTAGCGGGGATTAGGAACGAAGTCCGTTTTCCTATAACCCTTGAGGGCATAATAGGCAGCCCCACGTAATCTCCGGTATGCCTCGTATGTTGAGTTCCAACCGTCGGCAACGAGGTTGGCGATAACCAGCCACCCCTCTGAGGCATTAACGGTTACATGCCCGTAATCGGGAGGAATGATTACCTTCTGCCCCTGCCTGCCTTCTACGACGTAAACATCTGTAACCTTGCCGTTGGCATCGGTGCGTTGCATCAGGAAGTAACCCTGCCCGTACACAACCTCGTAGACCTCGGGGTAGGAAACACCGTTTACTTGAGAAGCAGGGTGGTAATGCCCGTATGTCTTCATGAACTCGCCGTGAACCGTTCCGGGACTAATGGCAGTAAGGTCGTGACGGGTTCCGTACTCCTCAAAGACCGCCCTGTCTTCCGCAGTGCATACGCCACGATACATCCGGTAGGCAACGCCCTCTTCTACGTTGGCTCCCTCAGCCATAAATACCTCGGCCAGATCCTTGCGATCCCTTATGGAAGGAATAACTGAAAGGAACGGAGAATGGAAATCCAGACAACCTTCTTCATCAATTGACACGCTTGACAGTAGAGTTTCAGCCTGTGTCTTCACACCGGGGCCCCCTCACCTTTAATCTAGTCGCAAGCAAGACGTTATGCCGCTACTTTTCTATATCGCTATTAATAGTTCCGGTGTTTAGTGCTTCCCGGTCCTTTTTCATTAATTCCCCCCTTGAGAAAAACTCAGCTATGACGCGGTATGCCTCTTTCAGGGCCTTTTCCCTCTCTTCAGGTGTGCCAACCGGTTCAAATTCCACCCAGTAGTCGACATGGCAAGGATGCCGCACCACATGACCACCCCCTGCAGAAGCTCCCCGTGACTTATATGCCCAAAAGCCGCGTATATGCTTCTCAATAAATGAGGAAAAAGTGCCCCGCCGGTTAGGTATCCAGCGGGGCGGAGGAGAGGTTTGAGCAGTTTCTAGAAACTAACGTCGAGTGGCCGCTGCTCCACCACTTGAAGAAAAGGAGCCTGTCACGATATTTTGCAGTGTTTGCTCCATGGGCTTTGATTTGGAGATGCGGATAAAGTCATATACAAACTCCAACACGCCCACGGTAAAGGTCAAACCGAACACCAGCCGCATGATCATCCAGCCGGTCAGGTAGGTATTCTTCACGAGCATGAAGCTGACCCCGGAGATGCGCTCCACGTACACCTGCACAACACCGGCCGCCATCAGTGTCAGAGACATGAACAGCATGGAGAGATTCATCCACCACAGAGAACGCATCCCGCTCCGCTGGTCAAAGGTGTTGGTGACACCACGCATTTCGGGCAGGACGAAGTAAACCACAGCGATGATGTGGGCCGCATAGGCGCCGAAAAAGGCCATGTGTCCGTGACCGGCGGTAACCTGGGTACCATGGGTCCACTGGTTGATAATGGGCAGGGTGTGCACAACACCCATCAGCCCAGCGCCTACAAAGTTGCCGATGATGGCGATGACCAGCCAATTCAGGGCCACTTTGTTGGTGGGGACGGTCTTTGACTCCTTGAGGTGCTGGAAGGTATTCCATACCATCAAAGCCAAGGGTACGGGCTCAAGCGCGCTAAAGAAACCGCCCACCATCATCCAGTATTTCGGGGTACCGATCCAGTAATAGTGGTGGCCGATTCCGAGAATACCCGTGAGGAAGACCAGGGCGACTTCAAGATACAAATACTTTTCGATATGCCCGCGCGGGATTCCAGTGAGCCTCATCAGAACGTACGCAGTGAGAGCCGCAACTACGAGTTCCCATGTCCCCTCCACCCAGAGGTGAACAATCCACCACCACCAGTACTGGTCTATGCTGAAGTTCGCGTTGCGAACCATGACGTTACCGAAAACAAAAAGCACGGAAAGGCCTATCAGACCAGTTAGAAGGACCGCCTGTATGGAGGTCTTTTTCTCGGATTTAAGAACCGTCATCCCGACGTTATACAGGAACATCAGTGCCCCTATAATGATCATGATGTCGACCGGCCAGGGGGCTTCCAGGTATTTACGCCCTTCACTGAAGCCTGCCATCAGGTATCCGGCATCTATAAGACCCGCTATGGTAAGGATCCAGAACTGGACCATTGCCAGCTTCGTGCTGTGAATCTCCCTCTTGCTCTCCGGCGGGATGATGTAATACGTCGCGCCCATCATGCCGAGGAGGAGCCAGAGCACCAGCAGGTTAATGTGTATTGCCTTGCCCTGACTGAAGGGCAGGACATCCTTAAGAAAATCTGGCCAGACGTACTGCGCGCCGATCACCAGCCCTAAAACGATCTGCAGGGCAAATAGAGCGACCGCCAACAGCAAGTAAGGATAGGCCACGCGCTGTGAACTGTACTTCATCTGTCTCCCTCCCTTTCCCTAAGGTCTACTTTTGAATCAACGGTTTCGGCGGCCAGCCATTGGTCTGGACTCCATCCACCCAACGCAGGAAATCGATCAGGTCATCGAGCTCCTCATCGCTCATCTGGAAATTGGGCATCGGTTTCGGCGGGTTGCTGATAAAGGCACGCAGGAAAGCGTCTCCACGTTTGCTATATGATTTTGTCAGATCGGGAGCGAAATAGGCGCCGTTGCCAATGAGGGTGTGGCAATCAATGCAGTTATACTTCTGCCAAACCTTTAGGCCCGCTTCTACCTTGCTTGTTACCGGCGGCGTGTTCTTTTCGATAGCCTTTACACTGTCGATGCTCAGCCACACAAGAATACCAAGCATCAGCAAGCTGCCGAAGATAAAAATGTTGCGTGCGGTGCCATGCGTCATAAAACTCCCCCCTCCCTTTTTATATAGTTTTTTACTTAAAAACTAACCTAATTGAATATTACCTGAAGTGATACACGTCACATATAGGGCGGAAGAATGTTCCAAAACCCGATAAACAATGTGATTGCATGAAAGTTCCTGAAGGCTTAAAAAGGGGAAATGGGGCGGAACCAAGAAAAATTAATCATTAACTGTTTTGGTTGCAGACTCTTTAAAGTTTTGGACAACGACTTGTATTGAAAGGATACCCTTATTGTGTCAAGGAGATACAGCCCAGGGCACTGGGTAGTTGCCCTGGGGTTAACGCTTTTCTTCATGGCCGGAGGCATTTGGTTTTCCCTGAATGCCGACCGTTTCTGGATCCAGGGTCGATCCCTGCTGGCCAGCGGTTTTACAGCACGTTCCGGGGAGCCGGATCGGCCTAAGAACACCGCGCCTCTTAAGGATAAAACAGAGTCCTGCCTCGACAAATCACAGGGAACCAAACCCCTCTTTCTAATTGAAGAGGAGATAGATACTTACTTTCTGAAGGGGCTGGCACCCGTCGTTGAGTCTGAATCCAGGGATCCAACAACACCCCTTTCCATGGAACTGCGCAGAGGGGTGGCCACAACTGTATACGACGTGCCACGAGCTGATCGGGACGTGCTGGACCCTCTCGTAAGGGAGCTGTTTGATTACGGCAAGGGGAAAATCGTATTGCGTTCCCCTTGGGTCATGATTTGGCCGACCCTGCGTTCGTGCTTCGGGGATAGGCCGGTCCTATACCTGAACTATAACAGGGCTCCTGGACCGTTTGACACCGGTCCAGGGAGCATAGGCTACATCAATACATCACTCCCCGTGCCGGGCAACAGGTTGACAGCAACGGGAGTGTACATCATCCCTCCAGCAAAAACAGAAAAAGACGCGTGGCTTATCAATACCTCACCCTGGCCTCCCGATCAGAAAACGCTCTCCCTTGGTATCTGCTGTGCCTCATCCTACAGCAGGACAGGAGAGACCCTCGTTATGCGCCTGGAAAACAGTGAGGCCTTAAAGGAGATTGGACGCCTTTTAGAACAAAAGAATGCTGACCTCCCGAATGGCTACCCAAATGAAATAACGGAGACCCTGGAACTCGCTGACCAGTTTTTGGCCCAAGGAGATATTGAAGCGGCGGCAAAACACCTTGAGGAAGCGATGATTATCGCAAATGCCAAGGGACTAACCATCTGGCTACAGCGCGACCCCGAGTTTCGATTGAGACTAGCAAAAACACAAATGCAGGAATCCCCTGAACGAGCCCTAAACATGCTTTTGGATGCCTCATACCGGGCTGAGGAATTGGGCAGGGAGGACCTGCTGAATGAAGTATTGCGCCTGGCAAGACCCCTTGTTGTCAAACGCACCCCGAACGATATATTGGAATCCCCGGTGTCGATGGCATTCCGGGTCTTGCTACGGCTTGTGGAAAT